>JAUYMV010000098.1 GCA_030698645.1 Mesorhizobium sp. | reverse complement strand
GGCGGCTTCGCGCTCGGCGTGCTCATCGTGCTCGGACCGCGCCTCGGCAAGTTCCGCGCCGACGGCACGCCGCGCGAGATCCCGCCGCACAACCGCTGGCTGGTCACCATCGGTCTGTTCCTGATCTATACGGGCTTCTGGGGCTTCTACGCCGCCTGCAACATCCCGATCATCTCGCCCGAAGGCATTGCCGGCCAGATCACCGGCGAGACGTGGACGGCGACCAACATCTACCTCGCGCCAACCACGCTCTCGGCGATCACCTTCAACTTCATCATGTCGCTCTCCGGAGGCATGATGGCGGCCTATGTCATCTCCAAGGGCGATCCGTTCTGGACCTATTCGGGCGGTCTGGCCGGCATCATCTCGGCCTCGGCCGGCAACGACCTCTATCATCCGATCCAGGCGCTGCTGATCGGCGCGGTCGTCGTCGTCATCGTCTACAAGCTGCACTACTGGGTCGAGCGGCGCTTCAAGATCGACGACGCGGTCGGCGCCGTCGCGGTGCATGGCTATGCCGGCACGCTCGGCGTCATCATCGCGGGCTTCATGCTGTGGGGACAGCCGTCCTCGCCCTATGAAGGCTTTGCCACGATCTCGCCCTGGGGCAACTTCATCGGCGCGCTGATCATGTTCGGGCTGCTCGGCTTCCTGCCCGGCTATATCGGCGCGAGGATACTGAACAGCTTCGGCATCCTGCGCATTCCGCACAAGGTGGAACTGCAGGGTCTCGATTTCGAAGGCGACGAGGCATACCACGCGGCGGTCGACGAAGTGAAATCGGCCGAGCGCGCGCTGGTCTAGGATCAACAGGGGAGAATGGAAATGTCCACCAACGGAATCACGACATGGGCCGTCGACCTCAAGGATGTCGGGGCGATCTACCCGTTCCAGGGAACCGAGACCCTGCTGGTCATCGCGCTGCTGATCTTCTGGATCGGCTGGCACGTGCTGCAGACCCGCGCCGAAACGCGCGAGTTCGACCATGACCTCGCCGTCGACAAGAGCGGCGAGGAGACGCGCAAGGCGATCGACCAGTATTGATCGCTGACCCGGGTCCCGACGGCGGCCGCGGCTTCCGCCGGGACCGGGAGTTTTCCCTCATGAAAATAACTTTCATCACAGTTGAAATCGCGCAGACGAACTGTTAGCTGTCGCTGAACGCAAACCCTCGGAAGGATATGCCCCATGTGCGGCATCGTCGGACTGTTTCTGAAGGACAAATCGATGGAGCCGCAACTCGGCGCGCTGTTGTCGGAGATGCTCGTCCTGCTCACCGATCGCGGCCCCGACAGCGCGGGCATCGCCATCTATGGCGCCGGCGACCCCGGCCACAGCAAGATCACCATCCAGTCGGCGCATCCCGAGCGCGACTTCGCCAGCCTTGCCAAGGAACTCGGCGACCGGCTCGGGACAAAAGTCTCGCTCATCGCCAAGTCGACCCATGCGGTCGTCGAGGTGCCGACGGCGCGTGTCGACGAGGCCCGCGCGGCGATCCTGGAGCTCAGACCCGACGCGCGCATCATGGGCGTCGGCGAGGTGATCGAGATCTACAAGGAGGTCGGCCTGCCCGACAGCGTGGTCAAGCGCTTCGATCTGGCGCGGATGTCCGGTACGCACGGCATCGGCCACACCCGCATGGCGACCGAGTCCGCCGTCACCACGATGGGCGCGCATCCCTTCTCGACCGGGCCGGACGAGTGCCTGGTGCACAACGGGTCGCTCTCCAACCACAACAATGTGCGGCGCGAACTGAAGCGCGACGGCATGACCTTCGAGACCGAAAACGACACCGAGGTTGCCGCCGCCTACATCTCCAACAAGATGGCGCACGGCCAGAATCTCGGCCAGGCGCTCGAATCCAGCCTCACCGATCTCGATGGCTTCTTCACCTTCGTCGTCGGAACCAAGAACGGCTTCGGCGTGGTGCGCGATCCGATCGCCTGCAAGCCGGCCGTGATGGCCGAGACCGACCGCTACGTCGCCTTCGGATCGGAATACCGCGCGCTCGCCAACCTGCCCGGCATCGAGGATGCGAAGGTGTGGGAGCCGGAGCCGGCCAAAGTCTATTTCTGGGAGCATTGAACAGCGTGCAGACCGTCGATCTTGCCAAGACCACGCTGCGTGAGCTGAATCACGCGCTGCACCATATCCATGAGGGATCGAA
>JAUYMV010000728.1 GCA_030698645.1 Mesorhizobium sp. | reverse complement strand
AGCGCGACGCCTTGTTTCGACCGGCCGTTGGGTTTATTTAAACGACACAATTCGAGTCCGCCCCGCGGGCATGACGAGGACCATCCCATGAGCGCCATCGCACAGTTCATCGAAAACGAAGTGAAGAGCAACGACGTGGTGCTGTTCATGAAGGGCACGCCCGGCTTCCCGCAGTGCGGCTTTTCGGGTCAGGTCGTCCAGATCCTCGACTACATCGGCGTCGACTACAAGGGCGTGAACGTGCTGACCTCCGACGAACTTCGTCAGGGCATCAAGGAATATTCGCAGTGGCCAACGATTCCGCAGCTCTACGTCAAGGGTGAGTTCGTCGGCGGCTGCGACATCATCCGTGAGATGTTCCAGGCGGGCGAGTTGCAGTCGCACCTCGACGAAAAGGGCATCAGCGTCAAAGCCGCCTGATCCCGCCTTCCGAATCGCAGGCTCCGGGCCATCCGGGGCCGATATGAAAGATGCGCCCGACGCGGCGCGTCTTTTTTTGGTTTTTAGACCCGAGATTGGACCAATTCGATGGACCAGAGGACGATACAGGCGCCTCCGCGCGCGCTCGCGATTCCGCGCTGGGAATTCATCGCGCTGACCGCGGCGCTGATGGCGCTGAATGCGCTCGCCATCGACATCATGTTGCCCGGTCTCCAGCAGATCGGCGCCAGCCTCGGCGTCGCGGATGAAAACGCGCGCCAGTATGTGATCACGGCCTACATCACGGGCTTCGGCCTGGCGCAGCTCGTCTTCGGCCCGTTGTCGGATCGCTTCGGCCGCCGCATTCCGCTTCTGGTCGGGCTGGCGATCTATGTCATCGCCGCCTTCGCCTGCGCCTATGCGCCCAGTTTCGGCACGCTTCTCCTCCTGCGATTTGTTCAAGGCCTCGGGGCGGCGGGAACCCGCGTTATTACCGTCTCCGCCATCCGGGACACGTTCGGCGGCCGCGCCATGGCCGAGGTCATGTCGCTGGTGTTCATGGTGTTCATGGTGATCCCGGTCGTCGCGCCGGGCATCGGCCAGCTCATCATGTTGTTTTCCGAGTGGCACGCGATCTTTCTGCTGATGGGCGTGGTGTCGCTGGCCGCAACCCTGTGGACCTATCTGCGCCTGCCGGAGACGCTGCACCCCGAGTACCGGCGCCCGTTCACCTTCGTGGCGATCAGCGAGGCGTTCAAGATCGTCGTCACCAATCGCCTGTCGCTCTGCTACACGCTGGCGACGACGGCTGTGTTCGGCGCGCTCTTCGGCTTCATCAACTCGGCCCAGCAGGTCTATGTCGGCATCTACGGGCTGGGCGTCTGGTTCCCGGTCATCTTTGCCGGCGTCGCTGGCGGCATGGCGCTTGCTTCCTTTGTCAATGCGAGACTCGTGGGCCGTTTCGGCATGCGCAAGCTGTCGCATGGCGCGCTGCTCGGCTTCCTGCTGGTCAACACGATCTGGTTCGCCCTGTCGCTGATGGGACCCATGCCGTTCGCGGTGTTCCTCGGCCTCTTCGGGGCCGCCATGCTGCAGTTCGGCTGGATCGGTTCGAACTTCAACTCGCTTGCCATGGAAGAGCTCGGCCACGTTGCCGGCACCGCGTCGTCGGTGCAGGGTTTCGTCACCACCGCCGGTGGCGGCCTGATCGGCGCCGGCATCGGCCAGGCCTTCGACGGCACCGTGACGCCGATGGCGGCGGGCTTCTGTTTCGTGTCGGTGATCGCGCTGGCGCTGGTGCTGATTGCGGAACGCGGCAGGCTGTTCCAGTCGCACAACCAGGCGCGGTAGGCTATTCGGCCCAGAGTTCGCGGCGCAGCTCGGCCCAGCTTTCGCGGTCCGGCGCGATGACGAGCCCGCCGCCCAGATGCGACGGCAAATAGGCGCTGCCGTCGAAGCGCGCGGCATGGCCGCCCGCTTCGGCATGAATGAGCACGCCGGCCAGATGATCCCAGGGCATCAGCTTGTTGTAAACGATGAAATGCGCATGGCCGCTCGCCACCAGCCGGTATTCGTGCGCGGCGCAGCGGTAGTTGAACTGGGACAGCGTCCTGACCTGGTTGCGCGCGAGCCGCGAGCGTTCCGGCTCGGCCAGATACTGCCAGGAGACCGCGCCCGTCATCTCGGAGATCGGCGCGCGCGGCGCGACGCGAACGCGCTCGAGCCGGCCTGTCGCGTGGCGGATATGACTGCCGGCGCCTTTCGTGGCGACGATCGAATCCCGGCCGACGGGGTCATGGATGATACCGGCGACGGTCTCGCCCCTGACGACGACGGCGAGCATCACGCCAAAGAGCGGCACGCCGGACGCGAAGTTGAACGTGCCGTCGATCGGATCGACGACGAAGGCGAGTTCCGCGTCGCCCAGGCCGTCGAGCAGCGAAGGATCGTCGGTCGCCGCCTCTTCGCCGACGATCATCGCGTCGGGATAGCGCGCCTTGAGACCTGCCGTGATGGCGCGCTCGGCATTGACGTCCGCCTCGGTCACGAGATCGGCCGCCGAACTCTTCTGCTTCACGTCACCCGCCGAGAGGTTGCGGAAGCGCGGCATGATGATTTCCCGCGCGGTCCCGGCGAGCAGCGCATCCAGCCAGTCGATCGCGGCATCGTCAAACCGCATCGGGTGAAATCCCCGGTGCGATGGCGCCGTCGAGGGCGGCGAAGTCGAACAGCCGGCGATCGAGCAGATGAGACGGGCGCACATTGCCGAGCGCGCGGATCATGGTGTCCTTGCGGCCCGGCATGGCCCGTTCCATGTCGTCCAGCATCGCCTTCATCATGTTGCGCTGAAGGCCTTCCTGGCTGCCGCAAAGGTCGCAGGGGATGATCGGGAACTCCATCGCCTCGGCGAAGCGCGCGAGATCGGCCTCGGCGCACAGGCTGAGCGGACGCAGGACCATCACGTCGCCTTCGTCGTTGAGCAGTTTCGGCGGCATTCCGGCGAGCCTGCCGCCATGGAACAGGTTCATGAAGAAGGTTTCCAGGATGTCCTCCCGGTGATGGCCGAGCACGAGCGCGGCGCAGCCCTCCTCGCGCGCGACGCGGTAGAGGTTGCCGCGCCGCAGCCGCGAGCAGAGCGCGCAGTAGGTGTTGCCCTCCGGCACCTTCTCCGTCACCACCGAATAGGTGTCGCGATACTCGATACGGTGCGGGATGCCGTGCCGGGTCAGGAACTCCGGCAGTATGTGCTTCGGAAAGTTCGGCTGGCCCTGATCGAGATTGCAGGCGAGCAGGTCGACCGGCAGCAGGCCGCGCCACTTGAGGTCGAGCAGCAGCGCCAGCAGGCCGTAGGAATCCTTGCCGCCGGACAGCGCCACCAGCCAGCGCTCGCCCGACCGGACCATGGCGAATTCCTCGATCGCCTGGCGCGTCTGGCGCACCAGGCGCTTGCGCAGCTTGTTGAACGCGACGGTGGACGGCACGGCCGAGAACATCGGATGGCAGGCCGCCGAATCGTCCATGTCCGGATCGGCGGCGTGGACGTTCATGGCACGGCCTTCTGCCTCAGCCGATCGGCAAAGTGATCGGCGATCTCCCTTGGCGAGCCGAACCGCCGCGCCGCGATGATCTCGGACAGCCGGGTCGATATGCTGGAAACGGCGCCGCCGAACGCCGACTGGTTGGCGGGCCGGGGCAGCAGTCGATCATTGTGCGCCTTCATCGCGGCCGATATCGCGAGCGCGTTTTCGCGACTTGCGGCGGCGCCCTGTCCGATCGCCTCGCCCTTGCGGAAGAAGCCCAGGGTCTGGTCCGCATACCGGGTCCTGGAATCGGGATGTTCCTCGAAACCGGCAAGGCCGGCCGCGGCCCGGAAGGTCCACGGGCTGAAGTTGAAGATGTGGCCGTAGTGGAAAATCCTGCCGCGCATCTTGCGCGCGGCTTCCTGCTCGACGTTGGGGACTTCGATGTAGAGCAGACCGTCGTCGGCCAGCCAGTTGCGCAGGACCTCCAGCGA
>JAUYMV010000727.1 GCA_030698645.1 Mesorhizobium sp. | reverse complement strand
GTCGCGCGTCAGCCAGGCGCCGGCGAAGACGCCGCCGATGCCGAAGAACAGGCCGACATAGAGCGTGACCTTGCCGACCCACAACGCCGCGCGCACGGACTGGTCTATCGCCTCGCCGACGGCCGGGGCAGCGCTCGGGGCGCCGACCGAAAACACCACCGAACCGCCGACCGGATGCCCGTCGGTGGAGACGACGCGCCAGGACAGCACATGCGTCCCCTCCCGGAGCCCGGCCGGCGCGGCGATGTCGAGCGTGGCGTCGCGTAGCGTGACCTCGTCGAGCGTCGCCCGCGTGCCGTCGGGCGCGATCAGCGTCAGCACCAGCGGCGACACCGGCTCACTGAAGGACAGCGCGAAGCGCGCCGGCGCCTCGGCCACCACCGCGCCGTCGGCCGGCGAGGCTGTCACCAGCGACGCATGCGCGAAGACCGAAACGGCCAGCATCGGCAGAATCGACAGTGCCATCGCCAGCATGGCCGCATATCGCAAGAGCGGCGCGGCGCGGCGGGTTGACGGGATCGGCGTCGAGGGGTTCATGCGGTTCAGGCTCTCGCGGTTGATGCGGCGCGCCGCCTCGGGCGCGCCGCACGCTTGTCGTGTCGCGATCAGTGACCGCCGGTCTTTTCCAGAAGCTTGACGCCCGGAGCGGGCATTTCCAGGTCGTCGCTGCTCTGGCCCTCGGCCGGGATCTCGATCCAGCGTTCGGCCGCAGCGCCACATTCCTGCACGATCGGGATGTAGAAGGTGGTGCCGACGGGCAGATCGGCCGTCAGCTTACCGCGCAGGATGAACTCGTCATACTCGTCGTCGGCCAGGCTGCCACCGCTCCAAATGACTTCCTTGACGCCCTCGGTCATCGGTTTGCCGTGGTAGTCGTAGCTCCTGGCATAGGCGCCGCGCACCTTTTCCAGCGTCCAGCCGGCCTTCGGCATCGGCTTGACGGCGATGAACCCTTCCGGGATCTGCACGCGGACCACATTGGTCGGCTTGCCGTCGCAGCCATGCGGCACGCGGAACACCGCCTTGTAGGTCGAGCCGACCGCGGCCTCGGTCTTCTCCAGCGTGGCGTGCGCAAGCGCGCCGCCCGTGCCGAGCGCAACCAGCGCCGCGGCGGACAGAATCGTCTTCAACATCTAGAAATCTCCATACGGGATCGATAGCCGGTCCCCCCGGCCGGGTTCGCCGCAGATCTGGCAGCGGCTTGAGCCGCGGCATCGCGAAACGGGCGCGCTCGCGCGCGCCCGAAAAGTCGTGCCTTAAGATCAGCCGCCGTGCGCGGCGGGCATCTTGCCCATCGCCTCGACATCGAACTCGACGACGACGTCGCCGGCCTTCTCGAAGGTCAGTGTGGCGGAAAACTTGTCGCCAGGCTTGGACTGCTGCTTCAGGCCCATGAACATGATGTGGTAGGAGCCGGGCTTCAGTTCGGTCGTGGCGCCGGCGGCAATCGGCAATCCGTCGGCGAGCGGCCGCATGGTCATGACGCCGGCCGAATCGACCGCCATTTCGTGAATCTCGGCCTTGCCCGAGATGTCCGACGCCACCGCGACGAGGCGGTCGGGCGCGGCGCCCGTGTTGCGTATGGTGACGAAGCCGCCGCCGACCTGGGCGCCTTCCGGCGTGGCGCGCGACCACGGATGGTCGAGCACCAGATCGCCCGCCTTGAATTCATGGGCGAAGAGCGGCTGCACGGCCGCGAACAGGAACATCAGCGCGAAGGCGGCGATGCCGACGCGCTCTTCGAGGCTGCGCAGGCGCGACAGCGGATAGGTATTGGCAAGC
>JAUYMV010000723.1 GCA_030698645.1 Mesorhizobium sp. | reverse complement strand
GCCCTGGCCGCTCGATCTCGAACACATCCAGGATTTCGCCCGCGGGCTCGAGATGATCATGGTGGTCGAGGAGAAGCGCTCGCTGATCGAGGTGCAGGTGCTCGAGCACCTCTACGGCACGCAGTCGCAGCCGCTGGTCGTCGGCAAGAAGGACGAGCGCGGCGGCTGGCTGTTTCCGGCCAAGGGCGCGCTCGATCCGAACGACATCGCGATCGGCATCGGCGAGCGCGTGCTCAAGGTCATCGGCCATTCCGAGGAGATCGCCGCGCGCGTCGCGCAGCTGCGCCAGTACCAGGCGATGCTGGCGGACACCAAGGACGTCGCGTCGCGGACGCCCTATTTCTGCTCGGGCTGCCCGCACAATTCCTCGACCAAGGTGCCGGAAGGCTCGATCGCGGGCGCCGGCATCGGCTGCCATTTCATGGCGCTGTGGATGGACCGCTCGACGGTCGGCTTCACCGCGATGGGCGGCGAAGGCGCGCAGTGGATCGGTCAGGCGCCGTTCTCGAAACGCGAGCATATCTTCCAGAACCTGGGCGACGGCACTTACAACCATTCCGGCGCGCTGGCGATCCGCTTCGCGCTCGCCTCCGACGCCAACATCACCTACAAGATCCTCTACAACGACGCGGTGGCGATGACCGGCGGCCAGCCGCACGAGGGCGGGCTGACCTGCGACATGATCGCGAGACAGGTGCGCGCCGAAGGCGTCGATCGCATCGCCGTCGTCACCGACGAACCCGACAAATACAAGGGCAAGGCGGAGTTCCCGGCCGGCGCGACGATCCATCATCGCGACGACCTCGACGCCGTGCAGCGCGAACTGCGCGACATCAAGGGCGTCACGGTGCTGCTTTACGACCAGACCTGCGCGGCCGAGAAACGCCGCCGCCGCAAGCGCGGCACGTTTCCCGATCCCGACAAGCGCGTCATCATCAACGAACTCGTCTGCGAAGGCTGCGGCGACTGCGGCGTCAAGTCGAACTGCGTGTCGGTGCAGCCGGTCGAGACCGAGTTCGGCCGCAAGCGGCGCATCGACCAGTCGAGCTGCAACAAGGATTTTTCCTGCGTCAACGGCTTCTGCCCTTCCTTCGTCACCGTGCACGGCGCCAAGCTGAAGAAGGCCGAAGGCATCGCCGGCAAGTCGGATCCGCTCGCGGGCGTTCCGGAACCGGCGCTTTTCCCGCTCGGGCATGGCGGCTGGTCGTGCATCGTCGACGGCATCGGCGGCACCGGCGTCGTCACGATCGGCGCGATCCTCGGCATGGCGGCGCACCTGGAAGGCAAGGGCTGCGGCATGATCGACATGGCGGGCCTGGCGCAGAAGGGCGGCGCGGTGTTCAGCCATATCCGCATCGCCAAGACGCCCGAGGACATCAGCGCGATCCGCGTCTCGGCCGGCAAGGCCGACCTCATCCTCGGCTGCGACCTGGTCGTGTCGGGCGCCAAGAAGGTGCTGGCGTCCGCGCATGAAGGACGCACCATCTTCGTCGCCAACACGTCGGAAGTGATGCCGGGCGACTTCACCCGCTCTACCGATTTCACGCTGCCGACCGAGCGGCTGAAGAAGGCGATCCGCCAGGCGGTCGGCGACGACCGGGCGCATTTCTTCGACGCCACCAGGACAGCCACCGTGCTGTTCGGCAATTCGGTGGGCGCCAACATGTTCATGCTCGGCTTCGGCTACCAGCATGGCGGCTTGCCGGTGTCGGCCGAGGCGGTCGAAAAGGCGATCGAACTGAACGGCGAGGCGGTCGCCATGAACCTCGCGGCGTTCCGCTGGGGCCGCCGCGCGGCGCACGATCCGGAGGCGGTTCGCGCCATGGCGATGGGCGGGCAGGGAGGCGAAGCGAAGCCACTCGCGGAGACGCTCGACGACATCGTGGCGCGCCGCGCCGAGTTCCTGACCGCCTACCAGAACGCCGCCTACGCCAGGCGTTTCAGCGACCGGATCGCGCGTCTCAGCGCCGCCGAAGCCAAGGCGGCGCCCGGCTCGACGCTGGTTTCCGAGGCTGCCGCCCGCAGCCTGTTCAAGCTGATGGCGATCAAGGACGAATACGAAGTTGCCCGCCTCTACACGGACGGCTCGTTCAAGAAGCAGCTCGCGGCACAGTTCCAGGGCTACGACCGTCTCGAATTCCACCTCGCGCCGCCGATCCTGGGCAGGAAGGGCAGCGATGGACTTGCCAGGAAATCGAGCTTCGGGCCGTGGATGATGACGGCATTCCGCGGGCTCGCCGCCCTCAAGGGGCTGCGCGGCACGGCGCTCGATGTGTTCGGCTATTCCGGGGAGCGCCGCATGGAACGCCGCCTGCTGGCGCAGTTCGAGGCCGATCTCGACCTGATCGAAGGCAAGCTCGGACCTGGCTATCTCGATGCCTGCGCGGCGCTCGCTTCGGTGCCCGCGCTCATCCGCGGCTACGGTCACGTCAAGGCCGCGAACGCGGCAAGGGCCGAGGGCGAACGAAATCGCCTCGTCGCACGGCTGAACGCACCGGCTCCGGACCTGCTGGCGGCGGCGGAATAGGCGGAGTGACGGCACGGCGAAAGCTGCGCCGCACCTTACGAATGTTCGATTTATTTGGCCCGGGAACCCGCGAACCGCAAGAAAGCAGGCGTTTCGACCTTATCCTAAAGCTTTTTTAAGGCGGCTCTGTCATTGCTGGCGTTCCGGTTGCGGGACATCGGGAATGAAATTTACAAAAAGCAAAAGCCTCCCTGCCGATATCTATATCCCGTTCGTGCAGTCACTCTATGCGGATGCCTACATCCTGTATTGGGGCGGCATCACGCAGGGGGCGACGTCGCTCATCGTTTATCTGCGCAACGGGGAAGCCATCTATCTGGTGCTTGCCATCGCGTTGCTGGCAGCCGGAGTGTTCCGCTATTCCGGCATTCGCAAGCACCAGCGCGAGCCGGCGCCGGAAACCAGCGAGATCGCCAGGCAGTGGGAGGTGGACTATCTGTTGCGCGGCGCCCTGCAGGGCGCGCTGCTCGGGTTCTACTGCTTCGTCTCGCTCTACCTTCAGCCGGATCCGCTGGCGGAAATCGCGTCGATTGCCGTGACGCTGGCCTGCGCCATCGCGATCGTCGGGCGGAACTATGCGTCCACGCAGATGGTGCTGATCCTGAGCGCGACGATGACCTTGCCGATCTCGGCCGGCGTCATCCTGCGCGGCGACTTCTACAACATCGCCCTCGGCTTGCTGTTCATCCCGTTCTTCACCGCCATCATCAAGATGTCGAAGCGCGTGCGCGAAACCTTCCTGTCGGTGATCTACGAGAAGAAGAATGCACATGGACTGGCGACGCGCTTCAACCGCGCGCTGAACACCATGTCGCACGGGCTGATCATGCTCGATTCCGAGGGACGCGTCGCCGTGGCGAACGCCGAAGCGGCGGAACTGCTCGCCGTCGCCTCGCCCGATGTCCTGCTTGGCCGCACGCTCAATGCGCTGCTGATGCGCGGCGTGGCCGGCGGGCTGCTGTCGAAGCGCGATTCGCGCTATGTCGAAATGCAGCTGACGCGGGCGCTGCGCGACGGACGCGACCGCAAGCTGCTGGTGAGCTTCACCAACGGGCGGCATTTCGAGTTTTCGGCGCGCGAGGGCCGCGACGAGCTCGGCGTCATCACGTTCGAGGATGTCACGACGCGTGTCGAAGCGGAGGAGAAGATCCGCTACATGGCGCGCTACGACAACCTGACCGGGCTGCCCAATCGCGCCTATTTCCACGAACTGGTGGCGGAATTCATGATCGGCGGCGACCGCGACAGGTTTTGCGGACTGGCGGTGATCGACCTCGACGATTTCAAGAACATTAACGACACGCTGGGGCATCCGGTCGGCGACGGCCTGATCTATTCGGTGGCGCAGAAACTCGCCGGCCTCGCCAGCGACACGGTCAAGATCAGCCGCTTCGGCGGCGATGAGTTCATGATCTATTTCGATTCGCTGACGAACGAGACCGAACTGGAACGAGCGCTGGACGAGATATTCGAGGCGCTGCATGGCGAAGTCGACGTCGCCGGACATCTGCTGCGCGTGCAGGCAAGCGCCGGGGCCGTGTTGTCCAGCGTCGAGTCCACCGACGTCGACAGCATGTTCGTCAAGGCGGACCTGGCCCTCTACAAGGCCAAGGAATACGGCAAGAACGGCTGGCAGCTGTTCGAGTCGACGATGGATGCCGAGTTCCGCAGCCGGCAGGTCATGAAGGCGGATTTGCGGGCCGCCGTCGAGCAGAAGGCGTTGCGGGTCGTCTACCAGCCCATCGTATCCATGGGTACGATGCGCATCGACAGCTGCGAGGCGCTCTGCCGGTGGGACCACCCCGACATCGGCGCGGTGTCGCCCGCCGTCTTCATCCCGCTCGCCGAAGAAATGGGCATCATCTCCGAGATCAGCGCTTTCATGCTGCACGCGGCGAGCGCCGAATGCGCGAAATGGCCGGAGCAGATCAGTGTCTCGATCAATCTGTCGGCACGCGACTTCCGCAACCGCGACATCATCCAGACGGTGCGCGACGCGCTGGACGCGTCCGGGCTTTCGCCGCACCGCATGGAGATCGAAGTCACCGAGACGGCACTCCTCGACGACAAGTCCTCGACGCGCCAGTTCCTCGAGGAACTCAAGTCGCTCGGCGTCCGGATCGCGCTCGACGATTTTGGCACCGGCTATTCGAGCCTGAGCTATCTGCACACGCTGCCGCTCGACAAGGTGAAGATCGACCGCAGCTTCAT
>JAUYMV010000720.1 GCA_030698645.1 Mesorhizobium sp. | reverse complement strand
ACCTTGACGCCGAAGAGCGCCTCGATCGCCGCCTTGATTTCCGGCTTCGTCGCCTTCTTCGCGACATTGAAGACGACCTGGTTCTGTTCGGAAGCCATGGTCGACTTTTCGGTGATCGCCGGGCTGACGATCACGTCGTAGTGGCGGAGATCTTTCATTTGAAGCGCTCCTCGAGGGCCTCGACCGCGGCCTTTGTCAGGACCAGCGTGCCGCGGCGCAGAATGTCGTAGACGTTGATGCCCTGGATGGGCAGCACGTCGATGTTGGGGATGTTCGACGCGGCGCGCTTGAAGTTCTGGTCAAGCTCGGCGCCGCCGATCATCAGGGCGTTGGTCAGGCCGAGCGTGGCAAAATTCGCCAAGAGCGCCTTGGTCTTGGCCTCGCCCAGCACCAGATCGTCAATGACGATCAGCGCGTTTTCCTTGGCCTTGGCCGACAGCGCATGCTTCAGGCCGAGCGCGCGGACCTTCTTGGGCAGATCGTGCGCATGGCTGCGCATGACCGGGCCGTGCGCCTTGCCGCCGCCGCGGAACTGCGGCGCGCGAGCCGAATGGTGGCGGGCGCGGCCGGTTCCCTTCTGCTTGTACATCTTGGCGCCGGTGCGCGAGACATCAGCGCGGCCCTTGGCCACGTGGGTGCCCTGCTGCCGCGCGGCGAGCTGCCAGCGCACGACGCGGGCCAGGATGTCGGCGCGCGGGTCGAGACCGAAGATCTCGTCCGAGAGCGACAACTTGCCGGCGTCCTTGCCGGCGAGCGTGGTTACCTTGAGATCCATTATTCGGCCCCTTCGTTCGCCGTAGCCTCGGCGGCGACCTTGCGGATCGCGGCGGGCTTCGGTGCATTGCCGGGCAGCGCCACCTTGACGGCGTCGCGGACCATGATCCAGGCGCCCTTGGAACCCGGAACCGCACCGCGGATCAGGATCAGGCCGCGATCGGTGTCGGTCGAGACGATCTCGACATTCTGCGTGGTGACGCGCGTGTCACCCATGTGGCCGGCCATCTTCTTGCCCTTGAACACCTTGCCGGGGTCCTGGCGCTGGCCGGTCGAACCGTGCGTGCGGTGCGACACCGAGTTGCCGTGCGTCGCGCGGCCACCACCGAAATGGTGACGCTTGATGACGCCCTGGAAACCCTTGCCGATCGAGGTGCCCGTCACGTCGACCTTCTGGCCGGGGACGAAATGCTCGACCGTGATCTCCGCGCCGACGTCGAGCATGTTCTCCGGCGAGACGCGGAACTCCGCGACTTTCGCCTTCGGCTCGACCGAAGCGGCGGCGAACTGGCCACGCTGCGGCTTCGGCGTATTCTTGACCTTGGCCAGGCCAACGCCGAGCTGCACGGCGGTATAGCCGTTCTTTTCCTGGGTCCGCTGCGCCACGACTTGGCAATTCTCCATGCGGAGAACCGTCACGGGCACATGCTCACCCGCATCATTGTAGATGCGGGTCATCCCCAACTTCTGTGCAATCACACCTGAACGCATCGGTTCATCTTCCTTCAGAGGAGCCGTTCGGCAGCGAGGCCGGCGGGCTCATGTTCTTTTCAGGTTTCCCTGTCGGGGCTATCGCCCCTTCGCGCCTGTCGCTCCTCAGAGCTTGATTTCGACGTCCACGCCTGCCGCCAGGTCGAGCTTCATCAGCGCATCGACGGTCTGCGGGGTCGGGTCGACGATGTCGAGAAGCCGCTTGTGGGTGCGCATCTCGAACTGCTCGCGCGACTTCTTGTCGATGTGCGGCGAGCGGTTGACCGTGAACTTTTCGATCCGCGTCGGCAGCGGGATGGGCCCGCGGACATTGGCGCCGGTGCGCTTTGCCGTCGACACGATTTCGCGCGTCGATGCGTCGAGCACCCGGTGGTCGAACGCCTTGAGGCGGATTCGGATATTTTGGCCGTTCATGCGTCTCTTCCTTGCCGTCGGTGCGCGGGGTTCATTCCCCGCGCCCGTCAGATCCGTTTAACCGCTTACTCTTTGATCGCGGCGACGATGCCGGCGCCGACGGTGCGGCCGCCTTCGCGGATGGCGAAGCGCAGGCGCTCTTCCATCGCGATCGGCACGATCAGCTCGACGTCGACCGTGATGTTGTCGCCCGGCATCACCATCTCGGTGC
>JAUYMV010000718.1 GCA_030698645.1 Mesorhizobium sp. | reverse complement strand
TCCTTGAGCACTTGGTAAGGCGCCTTCCTGATGCCCTCCTCGTCGTCGGCGAGTGCCGCCAGCACCATCGGCAGTTCGTGCGCGTTGGTGCCCAGCGCCTCGAGATCCGTGTCCATCGCGAGCAGCACGTTGCTCGACCCGGTGAAGGCTTCGCCCAGGCCTTCCTTCAGCGCCTCGACGCACCAGCGCTGCCAGAGATAGGAGTGGCGCCGGCGGGTGCCGAAATCGGAAATGCGCAGGTCCGGGAGTTCGTGCAGCTTCTCGACCTTCGTCCACAGCTTCGCCTTCGCCCGCGCGTAGAGCACGTCGAGCGCGAAGGGGCCGAGCGACTTCATCGCCGCGCGGGACCTGAGCTCGTTGATGATCGCCAGCGCCGGGATTTCCCACATGCTGGTCTCGCGCCACGGCCCGTGAAAGGTCAGCTCGAACTGGCCGTCCACCCTTGCAAGCTCATAGCTGGGCAGCTGAAAATCCTTCAGCCAGTCGAGAAAGTCCGGCGCGAAGATCTGCTTGCGGCCGTAGAACGTGTTGCCGGCGAGCCAGATCATTTCCTTTTTGGAGAAGCGCAGCGTGCGCGCATGGTCGAGCTGTTCGCGCAGCTCCTGCTCGTCGATCTCGTCGGCAAGCCGTACGCGGGTCGCCCGGTTGATCAGCTGGAACGTCGCGTCGACCTTGGGATAGACGCCCCAGATCATCTGCAGCATCAGGAGCTTGTAGAAATCCGTATCGAGCAGGCTGCGCACGATCGGATCGAGCTTCCAGGCATGGTTGTAGACGCGCCGTGCAATGTCCGTCCGTGCCATCTCGCCGTTCACTCCTGCCCCGACGCAACGTCTCTAGGGGCAGGGGGGTGAAAAATCCAGTGGCGAAGATGCCGCCCTGGCCGGCTCTTGCCTCGACCGCCCCGCCTGTCGTTAGGTGGGGCATGTCGCATTCCCGCCCGTCATCGACGATGCCGCGTCCGCTCTTGCCCGCGACGATCGTCGCCCTTGGCTGCGCGCTCCTGCCCACGCTCGCCCACGCCCACGCGTCGGACCGCGGCTTTGTCCTGCTGCTGCCGACCGGCCACTACATCGCCGGCGGGGCATTCGCCGTGGCGGCGAGCTTCGTCGTGCTGTTCTTCGTATCTCCTGGCGTCGTCGCCGGTCTCGCGCGCCTCCGCCTGCCGCTCGCCAGGCTTCGCGTCGACGGGCGCGTCATCGCCAGCCTGCTGTCCTTCCTGCTCCTCGTCATCCTCGTCGCGGCGGGATTTACTGGCAGCCGCGATCCGCTCTCCAACCCGCTGCCGCTCGTCGTGTGGACGCTGTTCTGGATCGGCCTGACGATCATAACGGGCCTGTTCGGCAATGCCTTCGCCTGGATCAATCCGTGGTACGGACCATATCGCCTGCTCCGCCACCAGGCCGAACCGACCGCCGCGTTGCGGCCCTGGCGGTTCGGATATCTCCCCGCCATCCTGCAGTTCGCCGGCTTCGCCTGGTTCGAACTGGTCTATCCCGCACCCGACGATCCGTGGCGGCTGGCGCTGGTCGTGGCGCTCTACTGGGCGGTCAATTTCGCCGCCATGCTGGCGTTCGGTTACCGCGCCTGGTCGCGCTACGGCGAATGCTTCTCGGTCTTCTTCCGCATGGTTTCCAGGCTCGCGATCTTCGAGCGCACCAGCGATGGCCGGCTGCGCCTCTGCCTTCCTGGCGGAAAACTGCACGCCGCCGCGCCCCTGCCCACCTCCGGCGTGATGTTCCTCCTGCTGGCGCTCGGCTCGGTGTCGTTTGACGGCTTCATGCGCACATTCGCCTGGCTCGGCTTCGTCGGCGTCAATCCGCTCGAATTTCCGGGCCGCTCCGCCGTCATGCTGCCGAACACCCTCGGCCTTGCCGCCATGGTGGCGGCGCTCTCGGCGGCCTACTTCCTCGCCGTCTGGGCCGGCCGGCGCCTGTCCGGCGACGGCGACTGGCGACGGGCGGCCAGCCTGCTGGTCTGGTCGATCGTGCCGATCGCGCTTGCCTATCACCTCTCGCACTATCTGGTGGCGCTGCTGGTCAACGGCCAATATGCGCTGGCCGCGCTCTCCGATCCGTTCTCGCTCGGCTGGAACCTGTTCGGCACCGCCGACAACTACATCTCGGCCGGCCTTGTCATGGGTGCGGAGGCGGCCTGGGTCCTGTGGAACCTGCAGGCGGCCGCCATCGTGGGCGGGCATGTGCTTGCCGTCGTCATCGCGCATGGCCTCGCGTCGCGACTGCGCGACGGCGGCGCCATGCTCGGCCAGCTTCCGCTCACCGTCCTGATGGTCGCCTACACGGTTTTCGGCCTCTGGCTGCTGTCCACGCCAACCGGCGCCTGACACCGTGGTTTCACGGCTATTGCCAGCGTCCGGGTTTGGTGATTTTATTTGTATACATCCAATTTTCCGCGCTCTCCAGGCGGCGCGGCGCGGCGCGCTGAGCTTTTCGTTCGACATACGACAAAAAAAGGGGAATCGGCATGACCAGCGATCAAGGCAAATCGAGCTTTCTCAAGAAGGGCCTCTCCCGCCGCACCGCATTGAAGGGGCTCGGCGCATCGGCCGGCCTGATCATGGCGCCAGGCTTCGTGCGCTATTCGCAGGCGCAGTCCTCGGCGCCGATCAAGGTCGGCTTCCAGGCGCACCGCACCGGCATCGGCGCCGCCTATGGCCGCTGGTACGAAAAGACCACCATGGCGGCAATGAAGGCGATCAACGACGCCGGCGGTATCAACGGCCGCCCGCTCGAAATCATCACCGAGGATGACGGCACCGATCCCAAGCGCGGCGCCGAGGTGGTCGACAAGTTCGCCAACCAGCACAAGACCGACGTCGTCTACGGCACGCTGTTCAGCCACGTCGTCATCGGTTCGGCGCCGGCCGCGGGCGAGCTGAAGATCCCTTACTACGTCGTCTCGGAAGGCCACCACGTCGCCTCGACCAAGCTCAACCGCTACGTCTTCCAGCCCGGCATCACCGACGTGAAGAGCCAGATCCAGTCGACCGCGCCGTGGATCGCCGCCAATGTCGGCAAGAAGGTCACGATGATCTTCCCGGACTTCGCCTTCGGCTACGACCATCGCGACTACCTGCCGCCGGCGCTGAAGGCGCAGGGCGCCGAGGTCATCGCCCAGATCGCCATCCCGCCGACGGAATCGTCCTTCACCAAATACTTCCCGCAGATCCCGGCCGAAACCGAGGTCATCTACCATGTGATGGTCGGCCCGGCGGTGCTCACCTTCGTCAAGGAACTCGGCGAATTCTACGGCTCCAACCGGCCGCAGCTTTTCGGCTTCATCGACTCGCTCGAGGCCGTCGACATCAACAGCCCCGGCCTCGAATTCCTCGACGGCAGCCATTTCTGGGAAGGCTCGCCGCGCTACGCCCAGCCGGATGACAGCGACGGCCAGAAGGCCTATCGCAAGGCCGTCGGCATCGACGACAACGGCGCCAGCGTCGATGACGCGAAGGACATCTCCACCGCCGCCCACATGTTCGGCTGCTGGGAGACGCTCTACGTCATCAAGAAGGCGATGGAGGATTCGGGCTATCAGGGCCCCGCCGACCGCGGCAAGCTGGTCGAGGCGACCGAGGCGCTGACCGAATTCGCCGAGGGACCTGAGCACCCGCAGGGACCGAAGGTCTTCAACGGCAAGATCCACCAGGTCTTCGGCATCCAGAACATCTCCAAGGTCGAGGGCGGCAGGCTCAATGTCGTGCACAAGACCTCGATCGAGGATGGCCTCTACGAGCCCGAAGGCGACTACACGACGCAGCCGCTCTGAGCGAAGACATCGCTTGAAAGATACTGACAAGGTATATACCTTGTCAGTATCTCGAAAGGAGTTGCGCCATGGCCAAGGAAGCCGTTTTCACGATGAAGCTGGAGCCCGAACTGCGCGACGCCTTCATGGCGGCGGCGCAGCGGGAGGATCGCCCGGCGTCTCAGATCGTGCGCGAAATGATGCGGGATTTCGTGAATCAGGATCGGGAGTATGTCGCCTGGCTACAGAAGAAGGTTGATGAGGCGCGCGCGGATGTCGCGGCGGGCCGGGTGTACAGCCAGGAGGAGGTCAAGGCTCACATGGACGAGCTGTTCGCCGATCTCGAACGCAAGAGCCGTGAGGCGGCCGAGTGAAACTCGTCTGGTCGGCACTGGCTAGGCGAGAGCTCGCTGATATCGTCTCCTATATCTGGCTTGACAATCCCGCTGCCGCGAAACGTATCCGCGCCCGGGTTGAGGACACCGCGGACCATTTGCAAGCGCATCCATTTGCCGGTCGGCCCGGAAAAATTTCGGGAACGCGGGAGGCGCTGGCACATCCCAGCTACCGTATCGTTTACCAGTTGTCCGATGAGACGGTCTTGATTCTGCGGGTCATGCACACCTCCCGCCAATGGCCACCCATCGACGACGGCGGAGACTGAATGTCCTTCGGCCCGCATCTCCTCCTGGCCACCCTCGAAGGCCTGGTCACCGCGGCCGTGCTGGCGCTGACCGCACTCGGCCTGTCTCTCGTGTTCGGCGTCATGCGCGTGGTCAACGTCGCGCATGGCGAGTTCTTCATGCTGGGCGCCGTGCTGGCCTGGGCGTTCTCGACGTTGGTCACCGGCCATCCGGCGCTCGGCTTCCTGCTTGCCCTGGTGCTCAGCCCCCTCGTCGTCGGCCTCGTCGCGCTGGTCGCCGAACGGCTGGTGCTGCGGCGGCTGAACTACAATCCTGAATCGACCATCGTCGCGACCATCGGCCTGCTCTACATCATCCAGCAGTCGGTGCTGACCTTCTACGGTCCGGAGGCGCGCCCGGTGGTGGCGCCGTTCAGCTATCGCATCATGCTGCCCTGGTTCGGCTATTCCGGCTACAAGCTGTTCGTCATCGCCGCCTCCATCGCGCTCATCGCCGCGACTTGGCTCGTGCTGACGCGAACCCGCATCGGCCTCGTGATGCGCGCCACGCAGTATGACCGCGAGACGGCGCAGAGCTTCGGCATCCCGGTCGACCGCGTCTATGCCGGCGTATTCGCGCTCGGCGCCATGCTCGCCGCCGTGGCCGCCGTGCTGATCGTGCCGATCCAGCAGGCGCACTACCTGATGGGGCTCGACCCCCTGCTGCTCTCCTTCATCGTCGTCATCATCGGCGGCCTTGGCTCGCTGCGCGGCACCGTCGTCGCGGCGCTCCTGATCGGCGTCAGCGACGGCGTTATCTCGGTGTTCTTCTCGCCGACGCTTGCCAAGATGCTGGCCACCTTCCTCGTCGCCATGGTGCTCGTCTTCAGGCCGCAGGGCCTGTTCGGGACGACCGCCCGATGAGCGGACATGCGCCCGACGGCGCGGGCTCGGCATCGAAGGCCTGGGCGCTGCACGCCGTCGTCATCCTCGGCCTGCTGTCGCTGCATGTCCTGCTGCCCGACTATCATCACGGCATCGCCGCGCGCATCATGGTGCTGGCCGTCTTCGCCATGGGCTACAACCTCCTGTTCGGCTATACCGGTCTGCTCAGCCTCGGTCACGCCATGTTCTTCGCCGCCGGCCTCTATGGCGCCGGGCTGCCGGTCTACCACCTCGGCTGGAGCGTGCCGGTCGCCTTCGCCACCGGCATCGCCTGCGGCGGGCTGCTGGCGCTCGCCGTCGGCGTGCTGGCGCTGCGCACCACCGGCGTCGCCTTCATGATCGTCACCATGATGTTCTCGCAGGTCGCCTACCTGATGATCTACTGGCTCGGCGACTGGACACGCGGCGACGAGGGGCTGACGCTCTCGCGCAGCGAGCGAATCGTCGAGTTGGGCCCGATCTTTCTCGATCTCACCGACCGCGACACACGCTTCCTGCTCGCCTGGGCGCTGTTTTCGGCGGTTCTCGTGCTGACCGTGTTCATCGCCCGCTCGCCCTTCGGCCGCGTGCTGGTCGCCATCCGCGAGAACGAGGAACGCACGCGCATGCTCGGCTACAACGCGTTCGCCAACAAGCTGTCCGCGGTCGTGCTGTCGGGCCTCGTCTGCGCCATGGCGGGTGCCGCCTATGGGTTGCTCTTCGGCTATGTCGGCGCCACGTTCGGCTCGATCCAGTATTCGATCCTGCCGCTGCTCTGGGTGCTGCTTGGCGGCGCGGCGACGACGCTCGGGCCGCTGATCGGCACCTATTTCATGTTCTACATCGTCGATTTCACGCAAGGCTTCCTGCGCGCCTACATGCTGCTCGTCGGTGTCGCGCTCATCCTGCTGGTGCTGTTCTTCCCGAAGGGGATTCTAGGCACGATCCGCGAGAGGTGGCTCAAATGGCTGCCCTGACGCCGCTTCTGGTGACCCGCGACCTCAGGCGCGCCTTCGGCGGGTTGAAAGCCGTCGACGGCGTCGACATCGCTGTCATGCCGGGCGAGGTGCGCGCCATCATCGGGCCGAACGGGGCCGGCAAGACGACGCTGGTCAGCCTGATCTGCGGCCGCATTGCGCCCGGCTCCGGCACGATCCGGTTCGACGGCGAGGACATCACCGCCCTGCCGGCGCATTTGCGGGTGCGCCGGGGCATCGCCTATACGTTCCAGATCACCAGCATCTTCGCCAATTTGACCGCCTACGACAACGTCGCGCTGCCGGTGCACCGGCGCCTCGCCGGCAGGGACAACATGCATCCGCGCCAGTTGCGCGAAGCCGTCATGCAGGCGCTCGACCGCGTCGGTCTTGCTGGGCGGGCGGGAACCACGGCGGGAACGCTCGCCTACGGCCATCAGCGCCTGCTCGAAGTGGCGATGGGCCTGGCGCTTCAGCCGCGCCTGCTCATCCTCGACGAGCCGACGCAGGGCCTCTCCGACGGCGAGATCGACAATTTCATCGCGCTGGTGCGCGACATCGCCAGACAGGCGACAGTCCTCCTGATCGAGCACAACATGCCGGTCGTGATGGAGCTCGCCGATCGCATCACCGTGCTCAATTTCGGCAAGGTTCTTGCCGAGGGCACGCCGGACGAGATCCGCCGGAATGCCGAGGTGCAGGCGGCCTATCTCGGGAGCACGGCCGATGTCTGATCTGCTCGTCATCGATCGCGTCGACGTCTTCTACGGCGATCTGCAGGTGCTGCATCAGGTCAGCCTGACGCTGAAGCAGGGCGAGGTGCTCTGCCTGCTCGGGCGTAACGGAGCCGGCAAGTCGACGCTCTTGAAGACCATCATGGGGCTGGTGCCGGCGCGCGCCGGCTCCATCCAGCTGGGCGGCACCGAGCTGACCACCATGCCCGCCCACGAGGTGCCTCGTGCCGGCGTCGCGCTGGTGCCGCAGGGCAGGCGGCTGTTCGCCGAGATGACGGTGGCCGAGAACATCGAAATCGGCCTGATGGCCCGCGGCAAGGGCCGCGCCACGCGCGAAGCGGTGCTCGACCTGTTCCCGTTGCTGCGCGAGCGCCTGAAGCAGAGTTCCGGCACCCTTTCCGGCGGCGAGCAGCAGATGCTTGACATGGCGCGCGCGCTCTGCGTCGAACCGGACGTTCTGCTCCTCGACGAGCCGACCGAGGGCCTGATGCCCTCGATGATCGCGAAAATCCGCGACACCGTGGTCGAACTCCGCCGCCGCGGCGTCTCGACCATCCTGGTCGAGCAGCGCGTCGACGCCGTCCTGTCTGTCGCCGACCGCGCGGCGTTCCTGGAGAACGGCCGCAACCGCGAGACGGTCGATATCGACACCCTCCGCGCCGACCCGGCGGCGATCAGGCGATATGTCGGCGTGGGCTGAAGGGCCTGTTCGATCCCGAGCCTCGCCTGGCGATGGAATTCACGCCACGTTGGGTGATAGCAACTGGCCCGCCCGCCTGGTCACCGTTTCGAGCGTGCGTCGTGTCGCGGCCAGGTCGGCGGCCGGCAGATCGTCGAAAAGGCTGCCGGTGATGGCCGTGATCCTCTCGCGCAACGGCGCGAACGCGCCTTTGCCCGCGTCGCTCAGGAAAACAACGGCGTCTTCGCCGCGGGTCGCGGTGGCGATCAGCGACCGGGAGTGCATCGAGGCGAGGACTGCCTCGGTCTCTTCCGCCGTGGCGATCCGCCCATCGACCAGCCGCCCGACCAGCGCGCTCCGGCTTAGCTGGCCGACGCCGGCGAGATAGACCAGGACCGTCCATTGCTGGAAGGAGATGTTGGCTGTCGCGAGATAGCGCTGAAGCAGCGCCTGCAGCGTTCGCTCCGTCTCGCCAATCGTTCGTGTCAGGGGCGGATTCGTTGTCATGTCGGTTCTCCTTTGCGGGACTGTCGATCGAGCAGTACGCCAAGCGTCCGTGCGAGCGCCTTCGTCGCCTCTCCGTCGGGACCGCCGATCGGCGCGGTGAGCCTGCTGTCGAGGTCGCGCACCACCGCGCGCGCCGCCGCGATGGTCTGACGCCCGAAATCCGTCAGGGCTAGCCGAACCGCGCGCGAATCGTCTGCGTCCGGATCGCGCGTCAGAAAACCGGCGGTCTCCAGCGCGCGGACGAGCTTGGAAACATAGATCGTCTGCAGGCCGGCATAGTCGGAAAGCTCGCGCTGGGTCGGGCGGCGGTCGCCCGCGGTCATGGTGTGCAGCGACGCGAGGATCGAGTATTGGGCATGGGTAAGCCCGAAGCGTTCGACCGCGCGATCGACCTCGGCGCGCCATCGCATCGCGAGGTGCCAGACGAGCGATCCAGTCGTTCGGTAATTAGTATCCATGTAGACAATATACATGGATACTACATGGGCGGCAAGAGGATGGACGGCAAGAAGCGCGCGGGCCTGGCCGCTTCCGGCCTGTCAGCCCAGCGTCACCCCCGCCTGCTTCATCCGCTCGGTCATCGCCGCCATCGAGCCGCCGAGATCGATGCCGCGGCAGGCGTCCAGCCTCACCGTGACGTCGAGGCCATGCTTGCGCGCGTCGATCGCCGAAAAGGCGACGCAGAAATCCGTCGCGAGACCACAGAGCGTCACCTTGCCGATGCCGCGTTCCTTGAGATAGCCGCCGAGGCCGGTCGGCGTGGCGTGGTCGTTCTCGTAGAATGCCGAGTAGGAATCGATCGCCTTTCGGAACCCCTTGCGGATGACGATCTCGCCTTTGTCCCAGGCCAGATCCCTGTGAAACATTGCGCCGTTGGTGCCCTGGATGCAGTGGTCGGGCCACAGCGTCTGCGTGCCGTAGGGCATCTCGACCGTCTCGAACGGCTGCTTGCCCTCATGCGTCGAGGCGAAGCTCGAATGGCCGGCCGGGTGCCAGTCCTGCGTCAGCAGCACATGCTCGAAATCCCCGATCAGGCGGTTGACGATGGGAACGATCTCGTCGCCGCCGGCCACCGCCAGCGCGCCGCCGGGACAGAAATCGTTCTGCAGGTCGATGACGATCAGTGCTTCGCCGGCCATGTGTCGCTCCTTGCCAAGTGACCTCGCAAATCATCGCAACTCGACGCCGCCGTCAACGGCAAAACCGTTGCCCGCGCCGACAAGGCTTTGACAAGCCGCGCGGTCTTGATATCATTTGTATGCGAATGAATTTGCCCCGTTAGCCACGGCAGGAAACGGCCCTTGATCCGCTACGCCAAGCCAGCTTCGGTGACCGAAGCGCTCAGCCTGCTCGGCGCCGCGCCGTGGCGGATTCTGGCCGGCGGCACGGATGTCTATCCGGTTCAAGGGACAAGACCCTTCCGCGATGACGTCCTCGACATCAACGGACTGGCCGAGCTACGCGGCATGTCGCAAGCCGATGGCCACCTGCGTATCGGTGCCCGCACCACCTGGTCCGACATCGTCCGCGCCGACCTGCCGCCGGCTTTTAATGCGCTCAAGCTCGCGGCGCGCGAGGTCGGCTCCGTGCAGATCCAGACCGCCGGCACGGTCGCCGGCAATCTCTGCAACGCCTCGCCGGCAGCCGACGGCGTGCCGCCTTTGCTCGTGCTCGACGCCAGCGTGGAAGTCCGCTCGGCGACGGCGACCCGTGTCCTGCCGCTGAGCGCGTTCATCCTCGGCAACCGCCGCACCGCGCTTGCGCCGGACGAGATGGTGACCGCGATTCTCGTCCCCAATGCTGCGACGCAAGGCCGGTCGTCCTTCGTCAAGCTCGGCGCCAGGCGCTATCTGGTCATCTCGATCGCCATGACCGCCGCACGCCTCGTCGTCAAGGATGGCCTCGTCTCGCAGGCCGCCATCGCCGTCGGCGCCTGCTCCGCCGTGGCTCAGCGGCTGCCCGGCCTGGAAGCCGCGCTCGTCGGACGCCCCGCAGACGCGACACTCGTCGAGGCGGTCCGCCCGGCGCATTTCGATGTCCTCTCCCCGATCGATGACGTTCGCGGCAGTTCCGGCTATCGCGTCGCGGCCGCGCGCGAAATCGTCGCCCGCGCCATCCTCTCGGTGCTCGGCCTGCCTGCGCGGGAGCTTGCCGCATGAGCCTCGCGCGCGTCGACATGGCGTTCAACGTCAACGGAACGGACGTCTCGGTCAGCGTCTCCCCGCTGGCGCGCCTGTCCAATGTGCTCCGCGAGGACCTGCACCTGACCGGCACCAAGGTCGGCTGCGACGCCGGCGATTGCGGCGCCTGCACGGTGCTCCTCGACGGCGACCCCGTCTGCGCCTGCCTTGTGCCTGCGGCAGGCGTCGCGGGCGCCCGCGTGCGCACCGTCGAAGGCCTCGCCAACGGCCATCTCTCCGCGCTGCAGGCCTCCTTCCTGTCGCACGGCGCGG
>JAUYMV010000717.1 GCA_030698645.1 Mesorhizobium sp. | reverse complement strand
TCGGACAGGGGCCAGGCGAACTGGGCATTCTTCCCGCTGTATCCGATGCTGGCGCGCCTCGTGTCGCAGGCGACCGGCGCCAGCAGTTTCGTCTCGCTCCTGCTTGTCGCCCACGTCGCCTTCATCGCGGCGCTCCTGGTCGCCTGGACCGAGGCACGGGATCTCTACGGTCGACGCGCGGCGGACGCCTGTGTGCTCTTGCTCTGCCTCATCCCTGGCACGCACTTCTATTCGTCCGCCTATTCGGAATCGCTGTTCCTGCTCTGCTGCCTCTCCGCGCTGGCGCTGGCGCGCCGCCGGTACTGGGTCGCCGCCGGAGCGGCCGCGGCACTGGCCACCCTGACGCGGAACATCGGGATCATCCTGGTCGTGCCCATTCTCCTCTACTTCATCCAGAGCCCGCAATCGGCCTCGCTGCGCGAACGATTCCTCAGCCTTCGGGTGGCCGACGTCCTGCCCCTCTTCGCCGGACTGTCGCTGCCCGTCATCGCGCTCGGCGGCTACATGGCCTATCTTCACGCACTGACCGGCGACGCGCTCGCCTTCGTCCACGTGCAGGCGGCGTGGGGCCGCAAGTTCACCTCACCGCTCGTTGTCCTGCTGTTTCCAGATGGCGACCTGGCCTATGTGCCGAGCCATATCGCAGCGTGGATCTCGCTGGCCCTGATCGGCGTGCTTTTATGGCGCCGGAACTGGCCGCATGCGGCGTATGCGGCGCTCTGCGTCACGATCTTCCTGACCGCGGGCATCCTGTCCTTCATGCGCCTGGCGCTGTCGATCGCGCCCCTGCTCCTGGTCGGCGGCGACCTGATCGCGGCACGGCCCCGGGTCGGCGTGGTCGTGCTGTGCTGCAGCGCGGTGCTCAGCGCGTTGCTGATGGTTGGCTGGTCGGTTGGGGTGCCTGTGTTCTGATGGAAAATTCCCGCATACCGGACACCGGAGCTACCCCAACCGAAAGCGCGACGGGAGCCCCGACCGCGGCGCGCGGTGGTGCGTGCCTGACCGTCGTCCTGCCCTGCTACAATGAACGCGCAAGCATCGCCCATGTCATCGACGGCCTGCGCGGGCACGATGTCGATGGCCGCATCAAGCGGATCATCGTTGTCGACGACGACAGCCCCGACGGCACGGCGGAGTTCATCAAGCAGCATATCGCGGGCGGCGACGGACGCGTCATCTGCCTGCGCCGCGTGGGGCGGCAGGGCCTCAGTTCGGCGGTTGCCGAGGGCATCCTGGCGGCCGACAGCGAGTTCGTCGCCGTGATGGACGCCGACGGCCAGCACACGGCGGAGGACCTGTTCCGCATGCTGGACGTCGCCTTCGCGCGGGGTAGCGACATCGTCATCGGCTCGCGCTTCCTCGACAAGCCTCGGCTCGACAGCCACGCCGGGCTGCGCGGGACGCTCAGCTCGTTCGGCAACCGGATCGCCCGCTCGGTGCTCGGCCGCGACCTGACGGATCCGCTGACCGGATTCTTCCTGTTCCGGCGTGACCTGTTCTCGGCCATGGCCAACGAGGCCAAGCGCTCGGGCTTCAAGATCCTGCTCGATTTCCTCTACATCCAGCGCCGCGCCGACCTGAAGGTCGACGAGGTGCAGATCGACTTCCGGCCGCGCCATGCCGGCGCCTCCAAGCTCGACATCGGCATCGTGCTGGATTTCGCCGACCAGATGCTGGGCCACGTCTCGGGCGGCCTGATCCCGCAGAAATTCCTCGGCTTCGCGATCGTCGGGACGACCGGCATGGCGGTGCATTTTCTCGCCGTCTACCTGTTCTTCGTGCTCGGCGGCATCCGCTTCACCGTCGCCGTCGGCCTCGCGACGGTGGTCGCCATGGTGTTCAATTTCGCGCTCAACAACCGGCTGACGTTCCGCCGCAACCGCCTGCGCGGGCTGGCGTGGCTGTCGGGGCTGGTCAAGTTCATGGTCGGCTGCAGCCTTGGCGCGATCGCCAATGTCGGCGTCGCCGGCTTCCTCATCGCGCAATACAATCCCTGGGCGCTGTCGACGCTGGCGGGCGTCATCGTCGGCACGGTGTTCAATTTCGCCTTCGCGCGCCACGCCGTCTGGAAGTAGCGGGTCGCGGCGCGGCCAGAAAGCGTCGCGTCCGGGATATTTCGCTTGACGGCGAAGGCGCGAGGAAATATCGCCGTCCGTGGGCCACCCCTCCCCAACGAGGGGCCACTATCTGGAAGGATAGAACGATGACGAACGACAAGCCGGCAGTGCGCCCGGCAAATCCCAATTTTTCCTCAGGTCCCTGCGCCAAGCGTCCCGGCTGGTCGCTCGCGGCGCTCCGCACCGACTCGCTCGGCCGCTCGCACCGCGCCAGGATCGGCAAGACCCGCCTCGAACAGGCGATCGAACTCACCCGCGAGGTCCTTCAGGTTCCCGCTGATTATCGAATCGGCATCGTGCCGGCGTCCGACACGGGCGCCGTCGAGATGGCGATGTGGTCGCTGCTCGGCGCGCGCGGCGTCGACATGGTGGCGTGGGAATCCTTCGGTTCCGGCTGGGTCACCGACGCGGTAAAGCAGCTGAAGCTCACTGATGCGCGCACCATCGAGGCCGGCTACGGCGAACTGCCCGACTTGTCGCAGATCGATTTCGACCGCGACGTGGTGTTCACCTGGAACGGCACGACGTCGGGCGTGCGCGTGCCCAACGCCGACTTCATCCCGGACGCGCGCGGCGGCCTCACCATCTGCGATGCGACATCGGCGGCCTTCGCGCAGCGCCTCGACTTCGCCAAGCTCGATGTCGTGACCTTCTCCTGGCAGAAGGTGCTGGGCGGGGAGGGCGCGCACGGGATGCTGATCCTGTCACCCCGCGCGGTCGAGCGGCTGGAGAGCTACAAGCCGGCCTGGCCGCTGCCAAAGATCTTCCGCCTGACTTCGGGCGGCAAGCTGATCGAGGGCATCTTCAAGGGCGAGACCATCAACACGCCGTCGATGCTCTGCGTCGAGGACTATCTCGATGCGCTTAACTGGGCGAAGTCGATCGGGGGCCTCGATGCGCTGGTCGCCCGCGCCGACGCCACCGCGGCGGCGCTCGACCGCTTCGTGCAGGCCTCGCCCTGGCTTGGCCATCTGGCGGTCGAGCCCGAGACGCGGTCGAACACGTCGGTCTGCCTCGCCTTCACCGATCCCGACATCGCAAGCCTCGACGCCAAGGCGCAGGAGGCCTTCGCCAAGGGCATGGTTGCGCTCCTCGACAAGGAGGGCGTCGCCTATGACATCGGCGCCTATCGCGACGCCCCCCCCGGCCTGCGCATCTGGGCGGGCGCCACGGTGGAGACCGCCGACCTCGAGGCGCTGATGCCCTGGCTCGACTGGGCG
Source organism: Mesorhizobium sp. (assembly GCA_030698645.1). Lineage (GTDB taxonomy): Bacteria > Pseudomonadota > Alphaproteobacteria > Rhizobiales > Rhizobiaceae > Mesorhizobium_A. Next base: position 4,532 of record JAUYMV010000717.1, on the reverse strand, counting down.
TTTGTCCAGCAGAAGGCAGCACTCAAGGCCGCGGCCTAGACCCGTGTCCGTGTTCCGGTTAAGTGCGCCGTTCGGGGATATCATCCTCGAAATCCAGGCAGCATCGGCTGTTCGCGCGGACGATGCGGCTTCTCCCGCGCGTCCAGTTCTGCCGGACGGAATGGCGGTCGACGGCTGCCTACTCCATTCCGCCACATTTGATTGCGGCATCGGCGATGTGTTTACCGTCAGTCTCCGGTTCCACGCACGAGACGGCTGGATAGCCCACTATGCATCGGGCGAGTCACTCGATGCGTTCGAGCTGGAGCACCTCGGCGATAGTGTAGCGGTCGTCGCCATGCGGGATCCGGAGTGGCTGTGCCAGCGGTTCGATCTCGTCGTTCTCGATGTCGAAATCGACAAGACCGGCAATAGCCCGCTGATGGCGAGATACAAGGCCCTCAGCAAAACGAGAATCGAAATCCAGACGACCTACGCCTGGACCAATCAGCCAACGACGGAACGAGAGGCGGATTCGCCCTGGTTTGCCGTCGATCTTGCAATGACTTCCTGAAGGATCCCGCCATGCCCCGCGTTCTCGTTTCAGACAAGCTCTCCCCCACCGCCGTGCAGATATTCAAGGATCGCGGCGTCGAGGTCGACTACCTGCCCGATCTCGGCAAGGACAAGGACAAGCTGCTCGAAGTGATCGGCCAGTATGACGGCCTCGCCATCCGCTCGGCGACCAAGGTCACCGAGAAGCTGATCAACGCGGCGACCAATCTCAAGGTCATCGGCCGCGCCGGCATCGGCGTCGACAATGTCGACATCCCGGCGGCGAGCCGCAAGGGCATCATCGTGATGAACACGCCCTTCGGCAATTCGATCACCACGGCCGAACACGCCATCGCGATGATGTTCGCACTGGCGCGCCAGCTGCCCGAAGCCAACGCCTCGACGCATGCCGGCAAGTGGGAGAAGAACCGCTTCATGGGCGTCGAGATCACCGGCAAGACGCTCGGCGTCATCGGCTGCGGCAATATCGGCTCGATCGTCGCCTCGCGCGGCGTCGGTCTCAAAATGCATGTCGTGGCGTTCGACCCGTTCCTCTCGGAAGACCGCGCGGTGCAGCTCGGAATTCAGAAGGTGGAATTGGACGAGCTGCTTGCGCGCGCGGACTTCATCACGCTGCACACGCCGATGACCGACAAGACGCGCGGCATCATCAACGCGGAGTCGATCGCCAAGATGAAGAACGGCGTGCGCATCATCAATTGCGCGCGCGGTGGGCTGATCGTGGAAGCCGATCTGATCGAAGCGCTGAAGAGCGGCAAGGTGGCAGGCGCCGGCATCGACGTGTTCGAGGTCGAGCCGGCGACGGAAAATGCTCTGTTCGGCATGGAAAACGTCGTCACCACGCCGCATCTCGGCGCCTCGACCACCGAGGCGCAGGAGAACGTGGCGCTGCAGATCGCCGAGCAGATGGCCGACTATCTGGTCAAGGGCGCGGTTTCCAACGCCATCAACATGCCGTCGATCACGGCGGAGGAAGCGCCTGTCCTGAAGCCGTTCATCAAGCTCGCCGAAGTGCTCGGCGCCTTCGTCGGCCAGGTAACCGAGGATCCGATCAAGGAGGTCGAGATCCTGTTCGACGGCATCACGGCGACGATGAACACGCGCGCGCTGATCTCGGCGACGCTGGCCGGCCTGATCCGGCCGCAGGTGGCCGACGTCAACATGGTGTCGGCGCCGATCATGGCGAAGGAGCGCGGTGTCATCCTGTCGGAGGTGCGGCGCGACAAGTCGGGCGTCTTCGACGGCTACATCAAGCTGACGGTCAAGACCGAGAAGCAGACGCGCTCGATCGCCGGCACCTGCTTTTCGGACCACAAGCCGCGCTTCATCCAGATCAAGGGCATCAATCTCGACGCCGAAGTCGGCCAGCACATGCTCTATACGACCAACGCGGACGCGCCCGGCATCATCGGCCTGCTCGGCACCATCTGCGGCGAGAACGGCGTCAACATCGCCAACTTCCAGCTCGGCCGCAACCGGCCGGGTGGCGACGCCATTGCGCTGCTCTATCTCGACAAGCCGTTCCCGGAGAGCGTGCTGGCGGAACTTCGCGCCAATCCGAAGATCGATTCGGCCAAGCCGCTGACGTTCGACGTGTGAGCGGGTAGCCAATTGCGAACGGGGGCGCGGCTTCGGCCGCGTCTTCTCCTTCTCAAGGATTTGCGCTAGAATCGCTACTGACGGAGCGAACCATGAAGATCGTTGTCGAAGCCTATTGGGACGAAGAAGCCGGCGTCTGGGTGGCTTCGGCGGTTGGCGATGTCGGCTTGGTGACCGAGGCAAGTACGATCGAAAAGCTGCAAGAGCGAATTGCCTTGGTGCTGCCTGATCTGCTCGCGGACGAACATGCAGGACCCTACGAGGTCGAGCTAATTACACATTCGTATCAGGTTGTTGCCGCCGAGTAGTTCGTCACTCAGCGTCAGTTTCGTTGGTTTGACCGCAGGCTGACTCGACGCCGATGAACAAATTCACCAAAACGACGCTTAAGGCGCTTTCGGAGGCTGGCTGGGTGTTTTTTCGTCAGGGCAAGGGCGACCACGAAATCTGGCACAACCCGTCCACGGGCAAGAAGGTGACCGTGGACGGAAACATGAAGTCGCGACATACGGCCAACGATACGCTGAAAAAGGCCGGGCTGCCAAAGGCGTTCTAAGCTTCGCACGGCACGGGAGGCTGACGGTTCGCTCAGCCGCGCCTTGCGCATCAGGCCGCCGACAGAGGCATCACTCGGATAGCATCCGCGCCTCGCAACGCCGCGGCGAGATCGTAGTTCATCTGCAGGCGAAGCCAGCTCTCGGCGCTGCCGCCGAAGCCTTTTGACAGGCGGATCGCCATCTCCGGGGAAATGCCGGTCTTGCCATTCAGAATATTGTTGAGTGTCTGGCGGCTCACGCCGAGTTTCGATGCGGCGAGCGTGACGCTCAGGCCAAGCGGCTCAAGACAGTCGAAGCGGATATGTTCGCCGGGATGGGGAGGGTTTTTCATGACCATGGCTCAGCCTCAGTGATAGTCCAAATAGTCGACATCGAAAAAGTCGCCACCCTGAAAACGGAAAACGATTCGCCAGTTGGCGCGAACCGTCACCGCCCAATACCCCTTCAAGTCGCCCTTGAGGCGGTGAAGCGCGAAACCGGGACGGTCCAGGTCCTCCACTTGCGTGACGGCATCGAGAAGCGCGAGGATGCGGCGAATTTTCTCGACGTCGCCAACCGGAAGCTTTCGGCGATCATCGTCCTCGAACAAGTTTCGAAGCTGCTTGCTACGAAAGCTGCGGATCATGACGGATCGTAAGGTGACAATAGGGTGTTGTCAATCGGCCGGCGATCTGGCCATCCGCCGCCCGCTCGCCTCCGCCAGCGCGATTCCCCCCATCACCAGCACGATCGCCACGGCATGGTAGGCCTCGAAGGCTTCGCCGAGGATGATGATCGACAGCAGCGTACCGAAGATCGGCACCAGGTTGATGAACAGGCCGGCCCGGTTGGCGCCGATCATCTCGACGCCGCGGATGTAGAAGACCTGCGCCAGGATCGACGGGAACAGAACCGTATAGGCGACGATGGCCCAGCCGCGCGCGTCGGGCCAAATTCCGGCACCGTAGTGGAATTCGGCGATGGTGAACGGGATCGAGGTGACGAGGGCGGCGGCGCACATGACGATCATCAGGCTCTGCCAGTGGATGTCGGGCTTGACGCGCAGCGACACCGTGTAGGCGCTGTAGACGAGGATCGCGACCAGCATCAATGCGTCGCCGAAGTTCAGGTCGAGCGCCAGCAGCCGGCGCGGGTCGCCATGGCTGGCGACGATGGCGATGCCGGCGATCGAGAGGACGAAGCCGGCAATCTGCATCCAGGTCACGCGCAGGCGGAAGATGAGGAAGTTGGCGAGGAAAATGACCATCGGCATGCCGGCCTGCTCGATCGAGACGTTGATCGCCGAGGTGTAGTTCAGCGCACTGTAGAGCGCGATGTTGAAGGCGGTGAAGCCGAGCGCGCCGAGAAGGATCAGCAAGGGCAGGTTCCGCCGAACCACGCTCCAGTCGCGCCGCAGCTGCGGCCAGCCGAACGCGCCGAGTATCGCCACGGCGAAGGCCCAGCGCGCGCTCGTCAGCAACAACGGCGAAATATGGCCGACGGCGAGTTTGCCGGCGATCGCGTTGCCGCCCCAGAACAGGGTCGTCAGGAGCAGCAGGATGTAGGCGTTGCGGTTCATGCGCTCTCGATTTCGGGGAGGAGTGTCGGCCGGACGCTTCGGGTATGCCGAATGGCACGCGGTTGTAAACGGGCAGTCTGGCCGGGACATTTGGGCCTGCAACGGCCGGCGCCGGCAAAGAATGGTCGCGCAGCGCGGTTCCGGGCGCTATAGAGGCCCGGGGAATCTTGCATCCGCGGCCGCGGCCGTATCGAAAAGGACAGTGTTCATGGCCAATGTGGTGGTCGTCGGCTCGCAGTGGGGCGATGAAGGCAAGGGCAAGA
>JAUYMV010000711.1 GCA_030698645.1 Mesorhizobium sp. | reverse complement strand
GGCGCGCATGGTTATTCCTACAACTACAACACCCGCCGCCAGGCCGAGCGCGAGGCGCTGGCCAACTGCCGCAACTATGGCGGCGGCTGCCGCGTGGTGCTCTATTTCGTCAATGCCTGCGGCGCGCTCGCCGTTGGCGATGGCTACGGTTCGGGCTATGCTTGGGCGACAAGCCGCAACGGCGCCGAGCGCCGGGCGCTGGCCAACTGCGAAAACTACACGGATTCCTGCGAAATCGTGCGCTGGGTATGCAGCAAGTAGGCCTGCCGGCCGGCTCCCGCGTCCACGCGGGCCGCGTTCAGAAGACAAAACCCCCGGGCGCTGGGGCTCCGGGGGTTTGGCATGTGGCGGCACGAGAGCCGCTGTCGGCGTTTACTGCCAGTATTTGACCGGGCAGAACGGGGCCGCGCCGAATGCGACGACGTGCTTCTGGCCGAATTTCTTGCCCTTGACGAGGACGCCGTTCCAGTTGGCCTTGGAGACGTAGGCCTGCTTCAGGCCCATCGACTTGGCCTTGTAGAGCGCCTTGCCGGGGGTGCAGTGCTTGGGGCCGTAGCCGGGGCCGTAACCGTAACCGGGACCGTAGCCGGGGCCGAAGCCGAAGCCGGGGCCGAACCCGCCGCCGAAATGCACGTCGATCTTGATGTCTCCCGCGTTGGCCGCGGACGGCGCCGCGGTGAAGGCCGCGAACGCGACGAGGGCGGAGAGGGCGAGGGTCTTGGTCTTGCTGAGCATGGTAGTCCTCCTTTTCGGTGTTTGTCCGGCGAACCATTTCGTCGAAGCAATGATGACCGTATGGAGCACCGCGCCTGAACCGTTTTCGAACCGCGCATTCATCAAGAATTCATGGAAACGCACCCCCGGGCGGGAACCGGCGGCACGCCGGATCGTTAACGTGCTCGACCAGGAGAACCCCGACATGACGATTGCACCGAAGAAGAAGGCCGAGACGTCGCCCGCCGTCCGCTCGCTGCGCAAGGAGCAGGCGCAGCAGGTCAGCAAGCGATCGTCGAAGGGCCGCGAGGACGATCTGGAGCGCGGGCTGGAGGACAGCTTTCCGGCCAGCGACCCGGTCTCGGCGGTCAGCACGACGATCGCCGGCGAGGCAAAGACGACGTCGAAGCATGCGCGCCCGATGTAGGCTCGCCTTCGGCCGGATTTCCCGCTAACAGTCGCTCAGACGAGGTGGAGGCGCGCGATGTCCTTCCTGAAGCGACTGTTCGGCGGCGGCGAGGCGGCGGCAACGCCTGCCAAGCAGATCGACTACAACGGCTTTACGATCAAGGCGACGCCGTTCCAGGAGAACGGCCAGTGGCTGACCTGCGGCGTCGTGTCGAAGGAGATCGACGGCGCCGTCAAGGAACACCGCTTCATCCGCGCCGACCGCTTTCCAAGCCTGGAAGGCGCCGTCGAGCATTCCTTCGTCAAGGGCCGCCAGCTCGTCGACCAGCAGGGCGAGCGGATGTTCGACTAGGTCGGACGGCGCGAACGGGCCGCCGGCGAAACGCGGCGGGATTGGCGAGCGGCGTTCCCAGGGAGAAGGCGATGGATATCAAGAGCAATGCCGACGCCGGGTCGCGGCGCGGAAATTCCGACTGGTTCACCGGAATCGTCTGGCAGGAGCCGATCGTCGAGGCGCCGGAGCCGGCGCGCGTGCGCGCGGCGATGGTGACCTTCGAGCCCGGCGCGCGCACCAACTGGCACACCCACCCGCTCGGCCAGACGCTGCATGTCGTCAGCGGAGCGGGCCTCGCGCAGGTGTGGGGCGAGCCGATCCGCGACCTGCGGGCCGGCGATACGGTCTGGATCCCGCCCGGCGAAAAGCACTGGCACGGCGCGGCGCCAACGGTGCGGTTGACACATATCGCGATCCACGAGGCGCTGGACGGCGTGCATGTCGACTGGCTGGAAAAGGTCAGCGACGAACAGTATTCGGGCGGATAACGTTCTGAATCAGCTGCCTGATGCGCTGGACGAGACTGCTGCCAAGATGATTCCGGGAGGATTTCCATGTCACTGAAAAACAAGACCATCTTCATCTCGGGCGGATCGCGCGGGATCGGGCTGGCGATCGCGCTGAGGGCTGCGCGGGATGGGGCGAACGTGACGATCGCGGCTAAGACGGCCGAGCCGCATCCGAAGCTGCCGGGCACGATCCACACGTCGGCCGCGGAGATCGAGGCGGCGGGCGGGCAGGCTTTGGCGGTGCTTTGCGACATCCGCGAGGAGGCGCAGGTGGCCGAGGCGGTGGAGAAGACCGTGGCGCGCTTCGGCGGCATCGACATCTGCATCAACAATGCGAGCGCCATCCAGCTGACCGGCACGCTGGAGACCGACATGAAGCGTTACGACCTGATGCACCAGATCAACACGCGCGGCACGTTCCTGGTGTCGAAGATGTGCATCCCGCACCTGAAGAAGGCGGCCAACCCGCATATCCTCAACCTCGCGCCGCCGCTCGACATGGCGGCGAAATGGTTCAAGAACCATGTCGCCTACACGATGGCGAAGTTCGGCATGTCGATGTGCACGCTCGGCATGAGCGCGGAATTCGCCACGGACGGCATCGCGGTCAATTCGCTGTGGCCGCTCACCGCGATCGACACGGCGGCGGTGCGCAACCTGCTCGGCGGCGAGGCGGTCGCTTCGATGAGCCGGTCGCCGGCGATCATGGCGGACGCGGCGCACGCCATCCTGACGAAGCCGTCGCGCGAGACGACGGGAAACTTCTTCATCGACGAACTGGTGCTGCGGGAGGCGGGCGTGACGGACTTCTCGGCCTATTCGCCCGGCGCCAAGGGGCCGCTGGCGGCCGACTTTTTCGTGCCGGACGCGGTGTTCGCACAGACCGACACGAAGGTCATGGGGACGTTTTCCTAGGAGAAGAGTCGAGATCGGGCGATGCGTCACCTTCGTCGATCGCGGCGCGCAATCGCTCCAGGGCGAGTTCCTGCGCCTCGAGCAAGCGGAGCCCCGCGCGCACAGCCTCGCTAGCAGTCGCGAAACGGCCGCTGGCGATCTGCCGCTCGATGAATTTCTGGTAGTCGTCGCCGAGCGATACCGATGTGTTCCGAGACATCGCCATTCTCCATGTACCAATGAATGGTACGCACGGAGCTGCGGATGTCAATCCGCTCTGCCGAACATCAGGTCGCGCACCAGCGCGGGCACGGTCTGGACCTGTTTCAGGGCGGCCTTGAGCGCGGCCAACTGGTCGCGGCCGATTCCGGCGGTCTCCACTCGGTTGGACACCTTTATGCCGGAATGCAGATCGCGGCTCTGCTGCGCCAGCATCAGAGCAAGGATCAGCGCGTGGCCGTCGAGCATGGCGCGCATGTCGGCCGTGCCGCCGATGCCGCGCGCAAGCAGGCCTTCGAGGCGTTCCCTGGTGCTGCGGGCGCGCACGTCGTGCCGGATCGACAGCGTGCGGGCGGCGGCGACAATCGGGAACAGACCGAACTTTTTGAGGTCGATGCGGCCGTCCTCGAGCTGCAAACCGCCGAACAGCGTGAAGGGGGAGCCGAGCGCGTCGAGCTGGTCGCCCATCAGCTTGGCGAAGGGGGTGCGCGCGTGGCCGGCGGCGTAAGCCTCGTCGAACAGGGTCTGGCCGAGCGTCAGGTCGCCGTGCACCGGCGTCAGGTCGAAGAAGATGTCGACGTTGAGCAGGTCTTCGGGGCGCGACTGCGACACCCATTCGGCGATCCGCGCCCGCCAGGTGGATAGCGAGCCGCGCCATTGCGCATTCTTGGCCATCACGCCGCCCTTGCAGAACGGAATAGCTGCGCCGTCGAGGAGGGCGGCCATGCGTTCGGCCATCGCGGCGAACCAGCGGTCCTCCGGCCCGTCGACCTCGCCCGAGGCAAAGACGATGGCGTTGTCCTGGTCGGCGGCCATCAGGCTTTCGCCGCGGCCGCCGGAGCCGAGCACCAGGACGGCATAGGGGCAGGGCGGCGCGCCCAGGCCTTCGGCGGCCATCGCCTCCTCGGCAAGCACCGCGGCGCGGCGCGTCATGGCGCGAAGTTCCTCGCTGACCACGCCGGCGATGAGGCGCGCATCGACGCTCTCGCCGATCAGCGCCTCGGCGACGGCCGGCAGCAGCGCCCAGGCCGCCGCCATGTCGGCGGCGGAGCGCGCCGCCTCGATCGCGTCGTCCAGGTTGACGGCCGCCCCGCCACGCAGCTTCAGCAGATCGCGCGCCGAGACGATGCCGACCAGCAGGCCCGCCTCGTCGCGCGCCGCCAGATGGCGAATCTTCAGCCGGCTCATGCGGCCCATGGCGCGG
>JAUYMV010000710.1 GCA_030698645.1 Mesorhizobium sp. | reverse complement strand
CCTTGCCGCCGAAGCCGCCGCCGACCGTGCCGCCGACGAGGCGCAGCTTGTTGAACGGCACGCCGAGGATCAGCGCCATGTTGTCGAGCGTGAAGTAGAGCGCCTGCGTGTCGGAATAGATGGTGATGCGGCCATTGCCCTCGGGCTTGGCGGTGCAGCCGGTCGTCTCCACCGGCGCATGCTCGATCGGCGCGGATTCGTAGCGGTGCTCGATGATGTGATCGGCGGAGGCGAAGCCCTTGTCGACATCCCCGAAGCGGATGCGCCGGCAGTTGTGGCCCTCGTAGACGAAGTAGTTGGTGCCGGCCTGCTTGAACGGCGCGGACGTCATCGCCTCCTCGACGTCGAACACCGGCGGCAGGTCCTCGTAGTCGACGACGACGCGGCGCGCGCCTTCGAGTGCTGCCTGCGGCGTCTCGGCCAGCACCGCGCAGATCTGCTCGCCCATGAACAGCACGCGGTCCTCGGGCAGCACCGGCTCGTCGTCCGGCCCGACGCCGATCAGCTTCAGGATCGTGTACCAGTTGTTCGGCACGTCCCTGTGCGTCAGCACACGCACGACGCCCGGGACGGCCAGCGCCGGCGACACGTCGAGGTTCCTGATCAGCGCGTGATGCCTGGTCGAACGCACCATCTTCAGATGCAGCGTGTTGGGGAACTGGACGTCCTCGTGAAACTGCGTGCGCCCGGTGACGTGGCCGCGCGCGTCGGCGCGCTGCACGCTGGTGCCGACGACGGACAGATCCGCCTCGCGCTCCTGGCTGAAGAATGTGGTGTCGATCTTTTCCATGATGCCCCCCTACGCCGCTTCCGCCTGCGACGCGTCGGCCAACCGCTTCGCCGCGTCCAGCGCCGCGTCGATGATCGATTCATAGCCGGTGCAGCGGCAGATGTTGCCGGAGATGGCGCGCACGGCGTCCTCGCGCGTGGGGTTCGGGTTCTTCGCCAGCAGGCCCGCCGTCGCCATGATCATTCCGGACGTGCAGAAGCCGCATTGCGTGGCGAAGCCATCGAGGAAGGCTTGCTGGATCGGGTGCAGTCCCTGCGCCGGCGTCAGCCCCTCGATGGTGTCGATGCGCGCATCCTCGATGGTCTCGACGGGCAGCAGGCAGGACATCACCGGCCGGCCATCCATCAGCACGGTGCAGGCGCCGCAGCCGCCCTGCTCGCAGCCGCGCCTGGTGCCGGTCAGCCCCTGGTTCTCGCGCAGCACTTCGAGCAGCGTGGTGCCCGGCGCGACGAGCACCTGGCGGGAAGATCCGTTGATGGTGAGCGATATGACGGCGTGCTTCATGGCTACCCTCCCGGTGGCTGCTGCGAAGTCTCAGGCGCCGAGCAACGCGCGCCTGATGTGCACCGGCGTGACGCGCGCCCGGTACCAGGCGCTGGCATAGGAATCGTCGGCCGGATCGATGGCGGCGGAGGCCGCCTG
>JAUYMV010000701.1 GCA_030698645.1 Mesorhizobium sp. | reverse complement strand
GCCTTGCGCGATACATGCACAGCTTTTTTCACAGGCTTGTTGCGTCGCGGCAACGAATCCTCTTGCCTGTGGCTCAAAGTGCCATAGACTCTTGGCATAGTCCGCAGAGGAGACCAACCAATGGGACTGACACGGCCAATCAATGCTCTGATGATTTGTGCTGCGTTCGCCTTTATCGGCGCCATGATCCTGGGAGTGCTGCCATAGGCAGACGGCACTGGGGAGGTTACCTCAGACTTGAGGCAGACGAATGAGAAAAGGCCGGGTTCTCCCCCGGCCTTTTCCTTTTGGTTTCAATGGATTATGCGGCGGCCGACGTGGCGGCCCGCGGCAGTTCCTGGGCCGCTCGGATGCCAATCATGTGGCAGATCGCAAAGGCAAGGTCGGCGCGGTTCATCGTGTAGAAGTGGAAATCGTCGACGCCGCGCTCGACGAGGTCGAGCACCTGCTCGGCGGCGACGGCGGCGGCCACGAGGGCATGCGTCTGCGGATCGCTGCCAAGTCCGTCGAAACGCTCGGCCAGCCAGGCCGGGACATGCGTACCGCAGCGGCCGGCGAAATTGGCGACGGCGGCGAAGTTGTGCACCGGCAGGATGCCGGGAACGATGGGGATATAGATGCCCGCGCGGCGGACGCGCTCGACATAGCGTTCGTAGAGATCGTTGTCGAAGAAGAACTGGGTGATGGCGCGCGTCGCCCCGTTGTCGACCTTGCGCTTCAGCATCTCGATATCGGTGGCGAAGTCCGGGCTTTCCGGGTGCTTTTCGGGATAGGCCGACACGGACACGTCGAACTGCCCGTGCGAAGCGAGCGCGGCGACCAGTTCGGCCCCGTTGGCATAGCCTTGCGCGTGCGGACGGTAGCACGCGCCGACGCCTTCGGCCGGGTCGCCGCGCAGCGCCACGAAGCGCCGGACGCCCATCGCCGCGAAGCCGGCGATCACGGCGTCGGACTGCGCGCGGCTGGCATCGACGCAGGTCAGGTGCGCCGCCGGCGTCAGGCTGGTCTCGGTCAGGATCCGCTTCACCGTCCGCGTCGTGCGCTCGCGCGTCGAGCCGCCCGCGCCATAGGTGACCGACACGAAGCTCGGCCTGAGGGGCTCGAGCCGCTGCACGGTTTCCCAGAGGCGGGCTTCCATCTCATCGGTCTTCGGCGGGAAGAACTCGAACGAGACGCGGATCTTGTCGCCGATATCGGGGCGTCGGGACAGGCGGAACTGGGACATCACGCGGTCTCCGTCAATTGGCGCCGCTCGGTGGCGGGTTCGGCGAGCAGGATGCGGCGGTCGCGGCCCGTCCACAGCTTGACCGTCAGGCCCGCCGCATTGCCGGCGGGCGCGATCTCGACCGTCTCGTCCTGTTCGAGGCCCGCCTCCTCCAGCCATTCGGCGATCTGCCTGTCGGAGAAGCCGAGCCGCAGATGGGCGTGCTCGTCGCGCAGGAACTCCAGTTCGTGCGAGGCGAAATCGACGATGACGAGGCGTCCCGACGGGCGCAGCATGCGCGCCGCCTCGGCGACCGCGAGGCCGGGATTGTCGAGATAGTGCAGCACCTGGTGGATCGTCACGAGGTCGAAGGAATCGCGGTCGACCGGCGGTGCGTAGATGTCGCCGAGCCGCACCTGCGCATTGGCGACGCCCGCCTTGTCGAGA
>JAUYMV010000700.1 GCA_030698645.1 Mesorhizobium sp. | reverse complement strand
GAGAAAGCGCTTGCGCCCCCTTTGTCTGGCCACCTCCATTTCAAGCGGCACATAGCCGCTCGAGCGCACGCGGGCATCCTCGAACGGACTACCCTGACGCCATCGCTGCATGGCGAGATCGCTCAATGCATGGAAGCCGAGGGCCTCGCCGACGGCTGCCCGCAGATAGGCAGCCAACCGGACTCCGTCATCCAGGGAGATTTGGCTCACGGCATAAAGGTCGGGCAAATATCGAAGGCGCGTAGCCACCGGCGACCGGTCGCTCTTGACGATTTGCTCGAAGGTAAAATCGCGCGTGGACGCGACGTGATACACCACCAGTGCCCCGGGCTTCAGGTCAGGCATTTCCAGTACGCGATCCAGCATGAACGCATTCTCGAAAAGCATGGCTCCCGGCATGGCCAGGTTGACCGAATGTATCGAATTGCACCCCGCCGCCATCGTTTCCGCGTCCACCACGCCGGGGTCGATGCTTCTCAGCGCAACACTGGGGCCAATGAAGAAGACATCGGGCACGGGCGGCCTGCTGCTCAGAACCGCGAGCTTCTCGCTGATCCAGGGCCGATAAAGTCCATAGCCGCGATCGTCGGCAGCGAATGCGATGAGGACGCCGGCGATGATCGCCGAAACCGCCGCTGGTAGCACATAACGAGTGGCGCGCAGCAGCGCTGCCGGCCCTCCCGTTATCGCGGGAATTTGTTCCTGGGATGTCATGTTGGGTCAGCCGGTCAGTGGGCCGGCACCATGTGCACGATCGATACGCTTCCTTGCAAGCAATATCGGTCCTGGTCTGGCGAATATCTATCAGACGCACCGGGACGCCAGCTCGCATCGGAGCACCTCGACGCAGGTTTCAAGCTTCATATTCCGCCCATTCGATTCGAAGGCTGTGACAAGGCGGCCCTTGCGCTGGCCCGGTCGCGATGGTTTAGGGGGCCACGCTTCGCACCTGCGAAGGGTTTTCGCGGCAGGCCGCGGCGCCCGACGCCCCGGCTAATCCTCCTAGGTCTCGCAAAACATGATCCGTCTCGAAAATATCGGCAAGCAGAACGGCAAGCAGATCGTCTTCATCGAGGCCTCGGCCACGGTGTTGCGCGGCGAGAAGGTCGGCCTGGTCGGCCCGAACGGCGCCGGCAAGACGACGCTGTTTCGAATGATGACCGGCGAGGAGCAGCCGGACGAGGGCCAGGTCTCGGTCGATCGCGGCCTGCGCATCGGCTATTTCAGCCAGGACGTCGGCGACATGGCGGGCGTGAGCGCGGTCGTCGAGGTGATGGACGGCGTCGGCCCGGTCAGCGCGCTGGCCGCCGAAATGGCCGAACTGGAGGCCGCCATGGGCGACCCCGACCGGGCAGACGACATGGACGAGATCATCGAGCGTTACGGCGAGGTGCAGGGCAAGTTCGACGAGCTCGACGGCTACGCGCTCGACGGCCGCGCCCGCGAGGTGCTGGGCGGGCTCGGCTTCTCGGACGAGATGATGAATGGCGACGTCGGAAAACTCTCGGGCGGCTGGAAGATGCGCGTGGCGTTGGCGAAAATCCTGCTGATGCGGCCGGACGTCATGCTGCTCGACGAGCCGTCCAACCATCTCGACATCGAGAGCCTGATCTGGCTGGAAAGCTTCCTCAAGGGTTTCGACGGCGCGCTGATGATGACCTCGCATGACCGCGAATTCATGAACCGCATCGTGACGAAGATCGTCGAGATCGACGGCGGCGCGCTGACCACCTATTCGGGCGACTACGAATTCTACCAGCAGCAGCGCGCGATCGCCGAGGTGCAGCAGCAGGCGCAGTTCGACCGCCAGCAGGCGATGCTGGCCAAGGAAATCGCCTTCATCGAGCGTTTCAAGGCGCGCGCCAGCCACGCCGCCCAGGTGCAGAGCCGGGTCAAGAAGCTGGACAAGATCGACAAGGTCGAGCCGCCGAAGCGCCAGCAGACCGTCCGCTTCGAGTTCCAGGCCGCGCCGCGCTCGGGCGAGGACGTCGCGACGCTGAAGAACGTGCACAAGAGCTATGGCGCGCGGCGCATCTACGAGGCCTTCGACTTCCAGGTGCGCAGGCGCGAGCGCTGGTGCGTGATGGGCGTCAACGGGGCCGGCAAGTCGACGCTCCTGAAGCTCGTCGCCGGCGCGTCGGAGCCGGACGACGGCACGGTCGCGCGGGGGCCGAGCGTGAAGATGGGCTATTTCTCCCAACACGCGATGGAACTGCTCGACGGCGACCGCACCGTGCTGGAGACGCTGGAGGACGATTTCCCCCAGGCCGGCCAGGCGCCGCTGCGCGCGCTCGCCGGCTGCTTCGGCTTCTACGGCGACGAGGTCGAGAAGAAATGCCGCGTGCTTTCGGGCGGCGAGAAGGCGCGGCTGGTGATGGCCAAAATGCTGTTCGACCCGCCGAACTTTCTGGTCCTCGACGAGCCGACCAACCATCTCGACATCGCGACGAAGCAGATGCTGATCGAAGCCCTGTCGCGCTACGAGGGCGCCATGTTGTTCGTCAGCCATGACCGGCACTTTCTGGCGGCGCTGTCCAACCGGGTGCTGGAACTGACGGCGGACGGTATGCAGGCTTATGGCGGGGGCTATACGGAATATGTCGCGCGGACGGGGCAGGAGGCGCCGGGGATCAGGGGGTAGGGGCGGAGGCGGCAGTCGGGAGTGGGCAGTAGG
>JAUYMV010000696.1 GCA_030698645.1 Mesorhizobium sp. | reverse complement strand
CGCCAGGCGAGCCGCGCCACCGCCACTGGACCATCCGGGCGACCAAAGTCGTGCTCGCCACCGGCGCCTTCGAGCGCCTGATGGTGTTTCCGGGCAATGACCGACCGGGCGTCATGCTGGCATCGGCGGCGGCGCGCTATGCGGTCGATTTCGGCGTTCTGCCGGGCGAGCGCATCGCCATCTTCGCCAACAATGACAGCGCCTATGCGAGCGCGGCGGCGCTGCGCCAGGCCGGCGCCACGATTACCGCCATCGTCGACGTGCGGTCCGAGATCTCCTCGGCGGCGCGCGAACTGGCGGCCGCCGCCGGCGGCGAACTGCTGCTTGGCCACGCCATCGTCGGCACCGAAGGCGGCAGGCTCGTCACCGGCGTCAAGGCGCAGCGCTTCGATGCGGCGAGCGGCGGCCTGTCGGGCGATGCGCGGGTGCTGCCCGCCGACGCGCTCGCCGTCTCGGGCGGCTGGTCGCCAATCATCCACCTCGCCAGCCAGGCGGCCGCCGGCACGCCGGCATGGAACGAGCGCCTGCAGGCCTTCCTGCCGCCGCCGCCGGCCCAGGACTGGACGGCGGTGGGCGCCGCCGCCGGCGATCTGACCGCGCCGGGCGGCCTCGACGTCGCGCCGGCCGCCGTCTTCGAGATCAGGGCCAAGGGCGGCAAGGCGTTCGTCGACCTGCAGCACGACGTTACCGCCGAGGATGTCCGCCTCGCCCACCGCGAGGGCTATATCTCCGTCGAGCATCTCAAGCGCTACACGACGCTCGGCATGGCGACCGACCAGGGCAAGACGTCGAACATGCCGGGCCTCGCCATCATGGCGGACGCGCTCGGCAAGCCGATCCCGGATGTCGGCACGACACGTTTCCGCGCGCCGTTCTCCGCCGTGTCGCTCGGCTCGCTCGCCGCAGAGCGTTTCGGCGATCTCAAGCCGCACCGGCGGACGCCGATGCACGACTGGCACGTCGAACAGGGCGCGCTGATGTACAATGTCGGCCTGTGGCAGCGCCCGGCGATCTATGCCGACCCCGGCGAAACCGTCGAGCAGGCCTATATCCGCGAGGCGAGGACAACAAGGCAAGCGGCTGGAATCGTTGATGTCTCGACGCTCGGCAAGATCGCCGTCCAGGGCCCGGACGCAGGCGCGTTCCTCGATCGCGTCTACACCAACATGTTCTCCACGCTTGCCGTCGGCAAGGCGCGCTACGGGTTGATGCTGCGCGAGGATGGCATCGCCTTCGACGACGGCACGACCTGGCGGCTGTCGGAGCACGACTTCCTGATGACGACCACCACGGCGAATGCCGGCAAGGTCATGCAGCACCTGGAATATTTCCTCGACTGCGTCTGGCCCGACCTCAAGGTCACGCTCACCTCGGTCACCGACGAATGGGCGGGGGCGGCGATCGGCGGGCCGAACGCGCGGAAGATTCTCGAGACGCTGGTGACCGGCACCGCGGTCGACAACGACGCCCTGCCCTTCATGGGTATCGTCCACGGCGAGATCGCCGGCGCGCCGGTGATGATCTGCCGCCTGTCCTTTTCGGGCGAGATGGCCTTCGAGGTCTATTCCGGCGCCGGCCACGGCCAGCATGTCTGGGACGCGCTGATCGAGGCGGGCAGGCCTTTCGGCCTCGTGCCCTATGGCCTCGAGGCGCTCGGCACCCTGCGCATCGAGAAGGGCCACGTCACCGGCTCCGAGATCGACGGCCGCACCACGGCGCGCGACCTGCATCTCGACTGGATGCTGTCGAAGAAGAAGCCGTTCGTCGGATCGCCCATGATGGACCGCGAGGGTCTGGTCGCCGAGAACCGCGTCCGGCTGGTCGGCCTCGTCTCGCTCGACGGCCGCGCGCTGAACGGCGGCGCCCATCTGGTCGACTACAACGATCCGACCGTGCAGCGCGATTCGATCGGCCACATCACCGCCGTCTGCTTCTCGCCGGCGCTCGGCAAATATATCGGCCTGGCCCTGGTCAAGGGCGGCAAGAGCCGGCACGGCCAGCGCGCCTACGTCTCCGACCCGTTGCGCGGCCGCTTCGGCCCGGTCGAGATCGTCAGCCACCACTTCTTCGATCCAGAAGGAACCCGCATGCATGGTTGAGCTGGTCTCTCCGCTCGGCTCCGCCTGGTCGCCGGGCGCGCACAACGTCAGCGGCGGCATGGCTGGCGTCACCCTGACCGAAACGCAGCCGGGCTCGATCGTTCAGGTCGCCGCCTGGCCGGGGTCCGAAAAGGCGGTCATCGCGGCCATCGGCAAGGCGACCGCGCTGAAACTGCCGGACGGCGCCGGCGGCGGCGTCGCCACCGAGCACAAGGCGGCGTTCGGATTTGCCCCCGGAAAATTCCTCGTCGTCGTTCAGGCCGAAGGCATCGGCGCGGAACTGGCCGGCGCGGTGCCTGCCGACATCGGCACGGTCACCGACCTGTCGCACGGCCGCACGGCGCTGCGCGTGTCCGGCCCGAAGGCCGAATGGGTGCTGCAGAAGTTTTTCGCGATCGATTTCGCGCTTGCGGCGTTTCCGGACGGCTCCGGCCGCGCGACGCTCCACCACGACATTTTCGCACTGATCCAGCGCACCGGACCGGACGCCTTCGACCTCTACGTCTTCCGCTCGTTTGCCCGCGCGTTCTGGACCATGCTCTGCCATGGCGCGGAGGAGGTCGGCTACGAGGTTAGGTAGACGCCTTGGACTGCTAGTCCAGCAGCAACCGCTTCAGGATGCCGGACAGCCAGTCGGCATAGTCTTCAGCCGAAAGACCCTCGACGCGTCGGCAAAGCATGAACTGTTCCGGGCTGACGACGCGCCAGATCGTGTCGAGCGCCTCGGCCTTGCTCATGCCGCCGCGAAGTGGGCCGAGATTCGCCAGAGCGGTGGCGACGGCGGCGAGGTTGCGCCTGCGTCCGGCATGGATTTCCCGGTAGAGTTCATCGAGTTCAGGTTCTGACAGCGTCGCCTCCTGCACGACGGCCACAAGCGGGGCAACCTGCTCCAGGACAGCGACAATATCGGTCGCGAACAGCGTCAGTAGCGATCCGGGATCCCGTGCCGCGCTTACCGCCCGCGGACCTGCCTGCTCCAGAAGCGGCACATCCGGGGCTTCCCGGCGAACAGCCTGGCCGACCAGCGCCTTGATCAAGGCGCGCT
>JAUYMV010000695.1 GCA_030698645.1 Mesorhizobium sp. | reverse complement strand
TCTACGGCAAGCCGGTGACGATGGAGGAACTGCTCGACCGGCTGTCCAACATCACCATCGAACGCCTCTCCGACCTGTCGTCCAGGCTGTTCGCCACCACGCCGAGCGTTGCCGCAATCGGCCCGATCGGAGCGCTCGCGTCGTATGATTCGATTCGCAGCACGTTCTCCGCTCCGGCGCGGCTGCCGCAAAAAATCGCCGTCTGAGCCCAGACGGGGTGGCCATGTTCGCCCTACCATTCGGCCGACCTCCGCTCCCCGCCCTGACCGGCAAGAGCGTGGTTCTTCGCCCGCCAGTCGCCGGCAACTACGCCGAATGGGCCGCGCTTCGCCAGGAGAGCCGGGCGTTCCTGGCGCCGTGGGAGCCGCTGTGGACCTCCGACGAACTCGAGCGCAGCGCCTGGCGCCAGCGCTTGCGGCGCTACCGCGAGGAAATCGCGCACGGCACCGGCATGCCGTTCCTGATCTTCGACCGGGCGACCGACCGGCTCGCGGGCGGAATCACGCTCGGCAACATCCGCCACGGCGTCTCGCAAAGCGGCCAGATCGGCTACTGGATGGGGGTGCATCACGCCGGCAAGGGGTGGATGCTGGAGTCGCTCAACCTCGTCGTCGGCTTCGGCTTCGAGACGCTGCGGTTGCACCGCATCGAAGCAGCCTGTATTCCCGACAACGCACGGTCGATACGCGTGCTTGAAAAAGCCGGATTCCAGCGCGAAGGACTGTTGCGCTCCTACCTGCGCATCAATGGCGCGTGGCAGGATCACTATCTCTACGCACTCGTCGCCGGGGGGTGAACGGCGAGAGCAAGAACGGGGCAGCCGCTGGTGCGATTCATCGAACGAGGTTGGGCGATCGCGCCGCTCCTGGCGGCGCTGCTCACACTGTTTGCGGCGGGCTTTGCCCATGCGGTCGAACCGATCGCCATCGCGCGCGATGCGGTCGCGCTCGACCTCTCCAAGGCCGTCGAGATCCATCGCAACCAGGGCGAGACATTCCAGGTGTCGACCGCGCCCGGTCCGGACGGAATCGTGCGCCGGATCGAGGTCGAGGCGAATGGCGAGCGGTCCTCGGGCGACTGGGCGGTGTTCGCGCTCGCCAACACGACCGACCAGCAGCTCGACCGGCTGATCGTCGCGCCGCATTTCCGGCTGGCCGGGTCCGGCATGATCTGGCCCGATCTCGGCTCGGACCGGATATCCTCGATCACGCCGAGCGAGGGCTTCGCGCTCGACCGGGAGGCGAGCGACGACGCCGACGTCTTCCGCGTCACGCTGAACCCAGGCTCCGTCGTCACATTCGTCGCCGAACTGGCCGCGCCGAACCTGCCGCAGGTCTATCTGTGGGCGCCCGATTCCTACAAGGACTCGGTCAATTCCTACACGCTGTTCCGCGGCATCGTGATCGGGATCTCGGGCCTGCTGGCGCTGTTCCTGACCATCCTGTTCGTGGTCAAGGGCACCTCGATGTTCCCCGCGACCGCGGCGCTCGCCTGGGCGGTGCTCGCCTATATCAGCATCGATTTCGGCTTCCTCAACAAGGTGATCGAGATCGCGCCCGGCAACGAGCAGATCTGGCGCGCCGGGGCCGAGGTGTCGCTGGCCGCGACCTTCGTCGTCTTCCTGTTCGCCTATCTCAACCTCAACCGCTGGCACGACCATTTCGCCTATGGCGCGCTGGCCTGGATTCTTGGCCTCGCGATGATCGCCGGCGTCGCCATCTTCGATCCGTCGATCGCCGCCGGCATCGCCCGCATCTCGTTCGCGGCGACCGCGATCGTCGGCATCGGCTTGATCGCCTATCTCGGATTCAGCGGCTACGACCGGGCCATCATGCTGATCCCGAGCTGGCTGATGGTGCTCGGATGGCTGGTCGTCTCGTGGATGGCGGTCACCGGACTGCTCAACAACGACATCGTCCAGCCGGCGCTCGGCGGCGGCCTGATCCTGATCATCCTGCTGATCGGCTTCACCGTCATGCAGCACGCGCTCGCCGGCGGCGGACTGCACCAGGGGCTGTTCTCCGACATGGAGCGCCAGGCGCTCGCCATCACCGGCTCCGGCGACATCGTGTGGGACTGGGACGTGCTGCGCGACCGCGTGGTGACCCGACCCGACGTCAGCGAACCGCTCGGACTGCCAGGCGGCAGTCTGAACGGCGCGGCGCGCAACTGGCTGCCGGCGCTGCATCCCGACGACCGCGACCCGTTCCGCACCACGCTCGACGTCGTGCTGGAACATCGCCGCGGGCGCATCCAGCAGAGCTTCCGCCTGCGCGGCGCCGATGGCCATTACCACTGGTACAACCTGAAGGCCCGCCCGGTGATCGGCTCGGACGGCGAGATCATCCGCTGCGTCGGCACGCTGGTCGACGTCACCGACCAGAAGAAGGCCGAAGAGCGGCTGCTGCACGACGCGATCCACGACAACCTCACCGGCCTGCCCAACCGCGAGCTGTTCCTGAACCGGCTGGAAGCGGTGGTGGCGATCGCGCGGTCGGAGGAATCCGTCCGTCCGACGGTGTTCGCGATCGACATCGACCGCTTCAAGCAGGTCAATACGGGGCTCGGCATGTCGGCCGGCGACACCATGCTCTTGACCATCGCGCGCCGCCTGCACCGGCTGCTGAAGCCGCGCGATTCGCTGTCGCGCATCGCCGGCGACCAGTTCGCGCTGATGCTGCTGTCGGAGCAGGACCCGGCGCGCATCGCGGCGGTCGCTGACGCCATCAAGCAGGCGATCCGCGCGCCGATCACCTTTGCCAAGCGCGAGATCGTGCTGACCGCCTCGATCGGCCTGATCACCTGGACCTCGGCGCAGAGTTCTGCCGAGGACATGATCAAGGACGCCGAACTCGCCATGCACCAGGCCAAGCGCTTCGGCGGCGACCGCATCGAACCGTTCCGGCCGGCCTTCCGCTCGTTCGGCAGCGACCGGCTGCAGCTCGAATCGGACCTGCGCCGCGCCGTCGAGCGCGCGGAGTTCCGCCTCGCCTACCAGCCGATCATCCGGCTCGAGGACCGCTCGGTGGCCGGCTTCGAGGCGCTGCTGCGCTGGGAGCACCCGCGCCGCGGCATCATCCCGCCGGCCGACTTCATTCCCGTCGCCGAGAGCTGCGGCCTGATCGTCCAGCTCGGGCTGTTCGCCATGCAGCAGGCGGCCGACGATCTGTGCGCCTGGCAGAAGCAGATCGGCAGCGACGAGGGTCTGTCCGTCTCGGTCAACCTGTCGAGCCGACAGCTCATCCGCCGCGATCTCGTCAGCGACGTCCGCTCGGTGCTGGCGCGATCAAGCCTGAAGCCGCGCTGCCTGCGCCTCGAACTCACCGAGTCGCTGGTGATGGACAATCCGGAGCAGTCGGCCCATGTGCTGACCAAGCTGAAACAGATCGGAATAGGCCTGTCACTCGACGATTTCGGCACCGGCTACTCGTCGCTCGCCTATCTGACGCGCTTTCCCTTCGACACGATCAAGATCGACAAGAGCTTCCTCGGCGACGCCAGCCCGAAGAAGAACGTGCTGCTGAAGTCGATGGTCAACATGGCGCATGACCTGGGCCTGTCGGTGGTTGCCGAAGGCGTGGCGGACGAGAGCGATGCGCTGATGCTGCGCCAGATCGGCTGCGAATATGTGCAGAGCTACGCCTTCGGGTCGCCGATGCCGGCGGACGCCGCGATCCGGCTCCTGAAAGACCAGTATCCGCTGGCTCAGGCGTGACCGGCGAGCGGGCTGAGCCTGGCCACGTCGATGCCGATCGAAGCGAGCACACGGTCGTATTTGCGCTCCATGTCGGCGTCGAACAGCAGGTCCGGATCGGCCGGACAGGTCAGCCAGCCATTGTCCGAAATCTCGCGCTCGAGTTGGCCGGCGCCCCAGCCGGAATAGCCGAGCGCCATCAGCGCATGGCGCGGCCCGCGGCCCTTGGAAATGGCGCGCAGGATATCGACCGTGGCTGTCAGGCAGATGTCCTCGGACACCGGCAGCGAGGAATCGACGCGATAGTCGTCGCTGTGCAGGACGAAGCCGCGGCTGCGATCGACCGGCCCGCCATGGCGCACCACGAAGTCGCGCGCCTCGGCGGGCAGCCGGATCGCCGCCGTCTCGTCCATGATGCCGAGCTGCACCAGCAGATCGGGGAAGCGGAGCTGCTGCGGCTGGTTGATGATCAGCCCCATGGCGCCGTCCTCGCTGTGCGCGCAGATATAGATGACGGCGCGCGAGAACCGGTCGTCCTTCATGCCCGGCATGGCGACGAGGAACTGATCGTCGAGAAAGCCCTGAACCCCGGCTCCCCGCTTGTGGCGAAGAATATCCATGTCGGCGAAGGTAACGCGTTTTTGTCGTCCTTGAAAGATGCTGCACCCGCGAAACGATTGCCTGCCGGATTCCGTCGGGTCGCGGAATCACGGCAAAATGATCGCGCGCA
>JAUYMV010000694.1 GCA_030698645.1 Mesorhizobium sp. | reverse complement strand
AGGGCGAGATCCTGCTCTACGGCGAGGACATCGCGCCCCTGCCGCCTTACAAGCGGCCGGTCAACACGGTGTTCCAGTCCTACGCGTTGTTTCCGCACATGACGGTCGCCGACAATATCGGCTTCGGTCTTGAGATGCTCGGCAAGCCGAAGGCCGAAGTCGCCGCCCGCGTCGCCGAGATGCTGAAGCTGGTGCGCATGGAGGAACTCAGGAACCGCCGCACCAGCCAGATCTCCGGCGGCCAGCAGCAGCGCGTCGCGCTCGCCCGCGCGCTCGCGCCGCAGCCCAAGGTGCTTCTGCTCGACGAACCGCTCTCCGCGCTCGACTACAAGCTGCGCAAGGAGATGCAGATCGAACTGAAGCGCCTGCAGAATGAGACCGGCATCACCTTCATCTTCGTCACGCACGACCAGGAGGAAGCGCTCACCATGTCGGACCGCGTCGCGGTCATGTCGGCCGGCAAGATCCTGCAGGTCGGCACGCCGCGCCAGATCTACGACCAGCCGGCCGAGCGTTTCGTCGCCGATTTCATCGGCGAGACCAATTTCCTGAACGGCGCCGTCGAGCCAGCCGACGGCGGCAAGGTCCGGGTCACCCTGCCGTCCGGAACGCGCATCCTCGCCGGCGTGCCCGAGGGCTTCGTCGCCGACGGCACGGCCACCATCGTCGTGCGGCCCGAGCACGCCCGCATCGTCGACGCGCCCGGCGATCTCGCCGGGACCATCGAGAACGTCGTCTATTTCGGCACCGACACCCACATCCATGTCCGCCTCGACACCGGCGGCGAGTTCATCGTGCGCCAGCAGAACGCGCGCAACTCCGAGTTTTCCCTGACCCAGGGCGCCCGCACCGGCATCGCCATCGGCGACAATGCCGCACAGGTCCTGAAGGACTAGCCCGTGGCGAGCGCAAGCGAGATCGCGATCGAGCGGGACAGGGCGGACATCCGCAAGCGCTGGCTGCTGAGCGCGCCCGCCCTGTTCCTGATCTTCATCGCCAGCACCGGCCCGCTCTTCATCGTGCTGGTCTATTCCTTCCTGGCGCCCGGCAATTACGGTGATGTCAAATGGGAGTTCTCCACCGACGCCTGGGTCGGCGTCGTGCTGCAGCGCGACATCTTCGACGGCACGATCTCGCTCGCCGACGCGCATCTGCAGATCTTCCTGCGCTCGGTGAAGCTTTCGCTCGCC
Organism: Mesorhizobium sp.; assembly: GCA_030698645.1. Taxonomy (GTDB): domain Bacteria; phylum Pseudomonadota; class Alphaproteobacteria; order Rhizobiales; family Rhizobiaceae; genus Mesorhizobium_A. The sequence goes on along the minus strand of JAUYMV010000694.1, from coordinate 6,729 downwards.
ACCACCGTGCTGACCCTCGCCTTCGGTTTTCCGACCGCCTACTTCATCGCGACGAGGCCCCAGAAGACGCAGGCCTTCTGGCTGTTTCTCATCACCATTCCGTTCTGGACGAACCTGCTGATCCGCACCTATGCGATCCAGGAGGTCATCCGCAACGAAGGCATCGTCAACAACGTGCTGCTCTGGCTGGGCCTCATCGATAGCCCGATCCAGATCTTGTACACCGACCTGGCGATCGCCATCGGCATGGTCTACGTCTACCTGCCGCTGATGGTTCTGCCGCTCTACGCCTCGATGGAGAAGATCGACTTCCGCCTCGTCGAGGCCGGCTACGATCTCTACGCCACGCGTTTTCAGGTGCTGCGCCGCATCATCCTGCCGCTCGTCAAGCCGGGCGTCGTCGCCGGCTCGATCCTCGTCTTCATTCCGTCGCTCGGCGCCTATGTCACGCCGCGCGTGCTTGGCGGCGGCCGTAACCTGATGTTCGGCAATCTGATCGAGCTGCAATTCGGCCAGGGGCGCAACTGGCCGCTCGGCGCCGCCCTGTCGCTGACGCTGATGGTCCTCGTGATGATCGCGCTGCTGTTCTACGTCCGCAACTTCGCGCGCGCGGAGCGGCGCAATGGCTGAGCGCACGAGCGGCTTCGTCGTCAACCGCCAGCCGGGCTTCGCGACCGTCGCGATGATCTGCTTCTTCCTGCTCTACCTGCCGATCGTGACGCTGGTCATATACGCATTCAACGCCAATACCTCGATGGCGGTCTGGGGCGGCTTCTCGCTGCGCTGGTTCCACCAGGCCTGGAACAACGAGCAGGTCATCGATGCCTCGATCCGCTCGCTGCGCATCGCTTCGGTCGCCGCCGTCATCGCCACCATCTGCGCGACGATGGCCGCGCTCGCGACCACGCGCACCCGGCCATATCGGGGCCTGACCGCTAAATACGCCTTCATCAACCAGCCGCTGATGGTGCCCGAGATCGTCACCGCGGTGGCGCTGCTCATTTTCTTCTCGCGCATCAAGGTGGCGACCGGCTATTCCGGCCTCGGCTACCTGATCCTGGCGCACACCGCCTTCTGCATCCCCTTCGCCTATCTGCCGATCCGCGCGCGGCTGGAGAACATGGACCTAACGCTGGAGACTGCCGCCGCCGACCTCTACGCGACGCCGTGGAAGACTTTCCGGCGCGTCACGCTGCCGCTGCTCTGGCCCGGCATCCTCGCCGGCTTCATGCTCGCCTTCGTCATCTCGCTCGACGACGTCGTCATTACGGAGTTTGTCAAATCCGGCGGGCAGGATACGCTGCCGACCTACATGCTCGGGCAGTTGCGGCGCATCGTGACGCCCGAAATGAACGCGATCTCGACCGTTTTCCTGCTGATTTCGGTGGTGATCGTGACGCTGTTTTTCCTCATCAGCAGAAGACGCACGTGACGCAAAACGTAAAAGGGAGTTTAAAATGAGAACCACAATCACACTCGCGGCATTGGCCGCAGGGCTGCTCGCGACGACTGGCCTCGCCAGGGCCGATGGCGAGTTGAACATCTTCAACTGGGGCAACTACACCAATCCCGATCTGATCAAGAAGTTCGAGGAGACCTACAAGGTCAAGGTCACCATCACCGACTACGATTCCAACGACACCGCGCTCGCCAAGGTCCGCCAGGGCGGCCACGGTTACGACATCGTCGTGCCGTCGGGCAGCGTCATTCCGATCTGGATTTCCGAAGGCCTCCTGCTCGAGACCAATCCGAACCAGATGGAGAACTTCAAGAACATGGACCCGAAATGGATCGACGTGCCGTTCGATCCGGGCCGCAAATACACCGTTCCGTGGCAGTGGGGCACGACCGGCGTGACGGTCAACACCGCCGTCTACAAGGGCGACATCAACACCTCCGCCATCTTCATGGACCCGCCACCGGAACTCGCCGGCAAGATCAACGTCGTGCCGGAAATGGCCGACGTCATGCATCTCGCCATCGCCTATGTCGGCGGCGAGCCCTGCACCGCCGATCTCGAAGTGCTGAAGAAGGCGCGCGACGCGCTGGCTGCCGCCAAGCCGAAGTGGATCTCCATGAACTACGGCAACATCGAAGCCATCGTGAAGGGCGACTACGCCGCGACCGTCAACTGGAACGGCTCGTCCATGCGCATGCGCTTGCAGAACGCCGACATCGCCTACGGCTATCCGAAGGAAGGCTACCCGATCTGGATGGACAACGTGTCCGTGCTGAAGGACGCCAAGAACGTCGAGAACGCAAAGCTTTTCCAGAACTTCATCATGGATCCGGAAAACGCCGCGCTGATCTCGGCTTTCGCCAAATACGCCAACGGCATCGCCGGCTCGGAAGCCTTCATGCCGCCGGAGATGCAGACCGCGCCTGAAATCGTGCCGCCGGCCGAACTCGCCGACAAGGGCAATTTCATGCTCTCCTGCTCGCCCGAGGCGCAGGCGCTCTACACCAAGATTTGGACCGAGATCCAGAAATAGGATCCGCTCGATCCCGGCCCCGGCGGGCGACCGCCGGGGCTTTCGTTCCTCTGCGAAGGAGCCACGGCATGAAGCCCTACCGCAATTCCGATCTGCGTCCGCCGATCATGCAGGGCTCGCCGCCGGCTCTGGTGCCGCCCGCCATGGACTGGGACCGCGCCCCTTGGAACCGCTGGACCTTCCTGCATGTGCGCGAGATGGTGCCGACGGTGGAGGTCTGGAAGGGTCTCGGCCATGTCCGCCTGCTGCCGCGCCACGACCGCCCCCTCGACGGCCTGCCGGTCACCGGCAGCGAAGGCCAGGCGACGACGCTCGCCGGCCTGCTCGACGAGACCTACACCGACGGCTTTCTCGTCCTCAAGGACGGCGCCATCGCCTATGAGCGCTACTACAACGAGATGAAGCCGCACACGCTGCACCTGTCGCAGTCGATGGCGAAATCCGTCACCGCCTCGGTCGCCGGCATCCTCGTCGGTCGTGGCCTGCTCGACCCGGCCGCTCTCGTCACCGAATACCTGCCCGAACTGGAGGACACCGCCTGGCGCGGCGCGACGCTCCAGCACGTGCTCGACATGACCACGGGCGTCCGCTTCAGCGAGAGCTATGAAGACCCGCTGTCCGACATCGGCAAGGTCGACAACGCCTGCGGCTGGAAGCCGCTGCCGCCGAAGGGCGACCCGTCCGCCGCCTGGCCGAAGCACATGTGGGAGATGATCCTCAGCCTCAAGGACACAGTGCGCCCGCATGGCGAGGCCTTCGAATACCGCTCGATCGAAACCGACGTGCTCGCCTTCGCCATGGAGCGTGTCACCGGCAAGCGCCTCGCCGACCTCGTCTCCGAGGAGATCTGGCAGCAGATCGGCGCCGAGGAAAACGCCTGCTTCACCGTCGACCGCGCCGGTTACGCGCTGGCCGATGGCGGCTTCAACGCCACGCTGCGCGACTATGGCCGCTTCGGCCAGATGATCCTGGAGCGCGGCGGCGGCATCGTGCCGAAGGCCTGGATCGACGCGACGCGCAACGGCGCTGCATATGGCGAGGCCTACAGCACCGCGTTCCCCGGCTCCTACCGCAACCAGTTCTGGATCGAGGACGAAGCCTCGCGCAGCCTGATGTGCCGCGGCGTGTTCGGCCAGCTCATCCACGTCAATTTCGACGCCCGCATGGTGACGGTCAAGCTGTCGACCTATCCCGACTTCCTCAATCAGCCCTACGCCGTCGCCACGCTCGGCGCCGTGCAAGCCATCGCGAAAGCTCTCGCATGACCGATCTCGACCTCTGCTACATGCCGGCCACCGAGGCGCTCAGGCTGTTCCGCAAGAAGAAGCTCTCGCCGGTCGAGCTTCTGGACGCGGTGATCGCGCGCGCCGAGGCGACGAAGGACAAGGTCAACGCCTTCACCTACATCCACTACGACGAGGCCCGCGCGCTGGCGAAGAAGGCCGAGGCGAGATACGCAAAGGGCAAGAAGACCGGCGCGCTGGAGGGCCTGCCCGTCGGCATCAAGGACGAGAGCTACATCAAGGGCAAGCCGACCTCGGGCGGCTCGCTGGTGCTGAAGGATTTCGTCGCCGATTCGAGCTCGACGATGAACGAGCGCGTCATGGCGGCCGGCGGCATCGTGCATGCCCGCACCGCGACGCCGGAGTTCTCGTCCGCCTCGGTGACGTGGTCGCGCCTGTGGGGCGTCACGCGCAATCCCTGGAACACCGATTTCACGCCGGGCGGCTCGTCGGGCGGCTCGGCTGCCTCGCTTGCCTCCGGCACGTCGTCGATCTGCACCGGGTCGGACATCGGCGGCTCGATCCGCATCCCGGCGTCCGCCTGCGGCGTGGTCGGCTTCAAGCCGCCCTATGGCCGCAACCCGGACGACCCGCCCTTCAACCTCGACTTCTACTGCCACACCGGCCCGCTCGCCCGCACCGTCGAGGACGCCATCCTGCTGCAGAACGTCATGGCCGGCCCGAGCCCGCTCGACATCGCCTCGCTCAGGCCCAAGCTCACGCTGCCGACGACGTATCGCCCGATCAGGGGTTGGAAAATCGCGTATTCGATGGATCTCGGCTCCTTCGAGGTCGATCCGGAGGTGGCAAGAAACACCAGGGAGGCGCTCGACGTGTTTCGCTCGCTCGGCGCTACCGTCGAGGAAGTCGATGTCGGCTGGGGGCCTGAAGTGCTGCCGGCGGGGCTCGCCTACCTGACGCACATTTTTGGCGCCTTCCTGTCGCGCATGCTGCCCGAGCATGGCGACCTGCTCACCACCTATGTGAAGAAGTTCGCCGAAGACGGCGCCGGCTCGAAGGCGACCGATTTCGTCGCCAGCCTCGAAGTCGCCGGCCGCATGTATGCGACGCTCGGGCCCCTGCTGGAGAAATACGACGTCCTGATCTGCCCGACCAATGCCGTCGCCTCGATTCCCGCCGCCCATGACCCGACGACCGATGCGCTCAGCATCAACGGCAAGCCGGTCGATCCCTCGCTCGGCTGGTGCATGACGACGCCGTTCAATATCATGAGCCGCTGCCCGGTCCTGTCGGTGCCGACCGGCCATGCGGAAAACGGCGTTCCGACCGGCATGCAGATTGTCGGCCGCACCTACTCCGACGCCGACGTCTTCCGCGCCGCGATGGCCTACGAGACGGCCGTCGGCGGCTGGTACGGCTCGAAGAAAGCGCGCCCGAGACTGTAGCGGCCGCGATTACCCCCTTCTCCCCGTCACTACACGGGGGTGAGAGCCCGGTTCGCCGCAGGCGAATTCATCGTGCCAGCGGCACGATGAAAGGGCTTGAACGGGCGGGAGCTGCCGAAGGCAGCGGGTCCCGCCCCGGTGCCGGCAGACGGATGAGGGGCAGCGCGGCCCTCCGTGCGCTCGGACAGCCGCAATCCCGCTGGCGCGTTTTCGCCGGTTCTGCTATCGGTCGCCGCATGAACCAGAACGTTGTTGCCGACATTCTGAAACGCACCGAGGACTGGCCGGACGCCGACCGTGCCGAACTCGCCGCCTATGCACAGGTGATCGCCGCGCGCCGCGACGGCATCTACCTTGTCAGCGACGACGAGCGCGCCGCCATCGAGCAAGGTCTTTCGGACCTACGCGCAGGCGATGTGGCGACGGAGGCAGAACTCGCAGCGTCGGCCGCCCAGCGCCGGAGATGAAGGTCGTCTATTCCCGTCGCGCCTTTCGTGACCGGGAAGCCATACTCGACTATCTGCACAAGCAGTCGCCAGTCGGCGAACGCAATGTTCTCGCGCGTTTCGAGCACGCGGTGCGACTGCTCGGCGACCCACCGTCCTCGGGGGTGCCAACCGACGTCGGGAACGTCCGGGTTCTCTTCGTCGGTCGTTATCCATACAAGATCTTCTACAAAATCACCGGCGACACCGTCGAACTCGTACACATCCGCCACACATCCCGTTCCCCAAGCGAATTTGGCTGATGCGCATCCACGCATGATGCGGTCTGGCGTGCGGATATTCCGCGGATAATTGCCTGCCCAGCATTGCAGCATCCGGATTTTCTGCATAGATTTTGTCCAAATGATAAAAAATCGCGGAACCGGAAATTGGTCCGGCAATCCGCGCCAGCCAGAGGTGGACAAATGTCGAAGCCCCAATCCAGCAATCTCATCCTGTCGCGCCGTCAGATCCTGAAGGCCGGTGCCGCCGGCGCCTCGCTCGCGCTCGCGGGCACCCTGCCCACCGCGCTCTTCGCGCAGGAAAAGCTCAAGGTCGCCGCCATCTACACCGTGCCGGTCGAGCAGCAGTGGGTGAGCCGCATCCACAAGGCGGCGATGGCCGCCAAGGAGCGCGGCGACATCGAATACGTGTTCTCCGAAAACACCTCCAACAGCGACTATGAGCGCGTCATGCGCGAATATGCCGAGGCCGGCAACAAGCTGATCGTCGGCGAGGTTTTCGGCGTCGAGGACGCCGCCCGCACGGTCGCCGCCGATTATCCCGACACCGCCTTCCTGATGGGCTCGTCCTTCAAGCCGGACGACGCGGTGCCGAATTTCTCGGTCTTCGACAACTACATCCAGGACGCCTCCTACCTGACCGGCATCATCGCCGGCGCCATGACCAAGTCGAAGAACATCGGCATGGTCGGCGGCTTCCCGATCCCCGAGGTCAACCGGCTGATGCACGCCTTCATGGCCGGCGTGACGGAGACTGCGCCGGACGCGAAATTCCAGGTCGCCTTCATCGGCTCATGGTTCGATCCGCCCAAGGCCAAGGA
>JAUYMV010000691.1 GCA_030698645.1 Mesorhizobium sp. | reverse complement strand
CGGACATTCGGCAGTTCCGAAAGGCCAAAGACCGTCTCGTCGACCCAGCCCGCCGCGTCGCGGCCCTCGATCGCGCCGCCCGACCAGCGGGCAAAGCCGCCGAGCCTCGGTTCCGTTTCGGCGAGGATGACGCGTCCGCCGGTGGCGGCCGCGTCGCGCGCGGCGGCAAGGCCGGCCTCGCCGGAGCCGACGACGAGCACGTCGCAGAACGCGTTCATGTGCTCGTAGCGCGCGGTGTCCCGCGCGTAGCCGGCGCGACCGAGGCCGGCGGCGCGGCGGATGAACTTTTCGCAGAACATCCAGAAGCGGGTGCCCTTCAGCGGCCCGTACACCGGGCCCATGAAGGTCTTGTAGTAGAAGCCGGCCGACAGGATCTTGCCGCCGAGCTGGTTGACCGCGCCGACATCAAGGCCGAGCGAGGGAAAGCGGTTCTGCGAGACGACTTCGAGACCGTCGAAAATCTCGATCTGCGTCGCCGGAACATTGGCCTCGCGGATGTCGCCCTTGATGATGGTGGCCAGCGCGTTCGGCTCGTCGAGGCCGGCCGTCATGACGCCGCGCGGCCGGTGATACTTGAACGAGCGACCGACCAGCGCGATGCCGTTGGCAAGCAGCGCCGAAGCCAGGGTGTCGCCGGCGAGGCCGGAACACGGCTTGCCGTCGAAGGTGAAGCGGATCGAGCGCGTGCGGTCGATCTGGCCGCCCGTGGCGGCGCGGCGCGGGCTCATGCGCGCACTCCCGGCTTGCGGCGGGCGGCTGATTTCTTCTCGCCATGGTCGCGCACGAAGGCGACGCTGGAAATCGCGTGCGTCAGGGTCGAGCGCGTGACGCGCAGGTGCGCGCGGCAGCCGCCCGAATGCAGCCACAGTTCCTTGTGGTCGCCCATCGTGTTGACGCGGTCATAGGTATAGGCGTTCCACGCCGCCTGGTCGGTCGAGGCCTGGTCCGGTCGGACGCGGTTGTCGTCGCCCTGGTAGGTGAATTCGGACACGTCGCGCGGCCCGCAGTAAGGACAATTGATCAGCATCAGTGCAGCCGGGGCGTCGAACCCTGGCCCTTCTCGTCAATGAGGATGCCGCGATGGAAGCGGTCGAGCGTGAACGGCGCGTTGAACTTGTGCGGCTCGTCCTTGGCGATGGTCCAGGCAAAGCACCAGCCCGAAGCCGGCGTCGCCTTGAAGCCGCCATAGCACCAGCCGGTGTTGAGATACATGCCGGGCAGCGGGCCGGTGGTGATGATCGGCGTGCCGTCCATCGACATGTCCATGATGCCACCCCAGGAGCGCAGCAGGCGGACGCGCGCGAGGCCCGGAAACAGCGCCACCATCTCGCTCATCACTTCCTCGACCACAGGCAGGTTGCCGCGCTGGGCGTAGGTGTTGTAGCCGTCGATGTCGCCGCCGAAGACGAGGCCGCCCTTGTCGGATTGCGACATGTAGAGGTGGCCGCCGCCGAAGGTGACGACGGTGTCGACGAAGGGTTTCAGCGATTCCGAGACGAAGGCCTGCAGCACATGGCTCTCGATCGGCAGCCGGTCGACGCCGGCGAGCTTCATGACCTGGCCGGTGTGGCCGGCGACCGCGACGGCGATCTTTTTCGCGCGGATGTCGCCGCGCGTCGTCTTGACGCCGGTGATGCGGTCGCCGTCGCGCAGGAAGCCGATGACCTCGCAATTCTCCAGCATATCGACGCCGCGCCGGTCGGCGCCGCGCGCATAGCCCCAGGCGACGGCGTCATGGCGCGCCGTGCCGGCGCGCGGCTGCATCAGGCCGCCGATGACCGGAAACCGCGCCGAACCCGAGAGGTCGAGCCCCGGCACCAGTTTGGCGATCGCCGCCGGACGCAGCAGTTCGGCATCGACGCCGCAATGGCGCATGGCGTTGCCACGCCGCGCATAATCGTCGAGCTGCGAAGGCGTGTGGGCCAGGTTGAGGATGCCGCGCTGCGAGAACATGACGTTGAAGTTGAGCTCGTGGGAGAGGTTTTCCCACAGCTTCATCGAGTGCTCGTAGAAATGCGTGTTGTCCGGCAGCATGTAGTTGGAGCGCACGATCGTCGTGTTGCGGCCGATATTGCCCTGGCCGAGCCAGCCCTTCTCGACCACCGCGACATTGGTGATGCCGTGCTCCTTGGCCAGATAGTAGGCGGTCGCCAGGCCGTGCCCGCCGCCACCGACGATGATGACGTCGTATTCGGGCTTCGGGTCGGGCTTGCGCCAGGCCGGTTTCCAGTCGCGATTGCCGGAGACGGCATTCTTCAGAAGTGAAAAGACCGAATATTCCGCCATTCCCGGCAATGCCCCACGATTTCCTGCGGCAGACTATAGACCGGCTTGCGCCGCAAAGGCCAAGAATCCGCCATGGCTTTTCACAGGGCCGACCTTGGATGCGACGGCTTGCCGCCGGGTGCGCGCGCCCCTATTGATGCTCCCCGGTCCCCAGTCGGCAGGATGCCCGTTGAATCGACACCGAAACGCATCGATCCGTGACCTATCCAGCGCGTTCATGGCGGCCGTCATCGTGCTGCTCTGCGGCCTCGGACCGGCTGCCGCGCAGGATATGGCTGCCGCGCCGGCCGTGCCGCAGATCGTTCAGGAGATGCAGCCTGTCATCGACGGTCTCGCGAAGCGCGCCGAGGAATTGTCGAAGCGGGTCGACGCCAATGCGCAGGACGATGCGCGGCTGGTCGAACTGCGCCTCGAACTCGAACGAATCGCCAGCGAAGCGCTGGCCGCGGGCGTGGCGTTCCGCCCGCGGCTGACGGAGATCAACACGCGGCTCGAACTCCTCGGCCCGGTTCCGGCCGAAGGCCAGCCGGCGGAGGCCGAAATCGTCGCCAACGAGCGGATGGCCTTGCTACGCGAAAAAAGCCAGATCAACGTGTTGATCGGCGCGGCGGAGACCACCTCGCTTGGCGTGAACCGCCAGATCGGCAGGATCGCGCAACTGCGTCGCGACCTGTTCGCGAGCACGCTGTCGAAACGCTACGACATCAACTACGCCCTCGTCGGCGAGGTCCTGGACGGCCTGCGCAGCGAATCCACCAAGTTTACCCGCGTCGTGACGTCCTGGCTGCGCTTCGTCATCCAGTTCAAGCTGTCGTCGGTGCTCGCCGCCACCTTCTTCGCGCTGGCCGGCGCCGCGATCCTGCTGATCGGCGGCCGACGGCTGTTCGGCAACCTGATCGTACCCGATCCGGCCGAGGCGGATCCGCCTTATATCAGCCGGCTGTCGGTGGCGTTCTGGTCGACCCTGCTGCGCTCGGCGTCCATTTCGGTATTCCTTGCCGGAACCTGGTACTTCTTCAATTATTTCAATGTTCTGCGCGGCGACATCGGCGCCATGCTGTGGGCATTTTTCGTTGTCATCGCGAGCACGTATTTCGTGCGCCGGCTGGCAATGGCGGCGCTTTCGCCGAAACGGCCGAACTGGCGCCTGGTGGAAATCGAATCGCGCCCGGCCGGCGTGCTGGTGCTGTTGATCACGCTGACCGCCATCGTCAGCGGGGCGGATTTCTTCCTGACCAGGGTGTTCGCCACCATGGGGTCGCCGCTGTCGCTGACGGTCGGCGAGAGCCTTGTCGCCACCGTCATCGTCGGTGTGCTGGTGGTGCTGATCGGCCACGTCAAGCCGCGCGTCAATGCCGACGGGACGCCGAGGCCATGGCCTGTCTGGCTGCGCCTTTCGCTCTATCTGCTCGGCAGCGTGACGCTCGCCGCGGCGCTGCTCGGCTATATCGGATTCTCCCGCTTCATGTCGCAGCAGATCGTCGTCACGGGCGCGATCCTGGCGATGATGTATATCGGCATTCTGAGCGCGCGCGCGATTTCCGAGGAGGGCGCCTTTGCCGGAACGGCGCTCGGCCGGCGGCTCGAAAAGCGCTTCCAGGTCGAGGAGGCCGGCTTCGACCAGCTCGCGCTCGTCACCAGCATGCTGGTCAATCTTCTGGTGTTCGTCGTCGGCGTGCCGCTGATCCTGCTGCAATGGGGTTTCCAGTGGGGCGACATCCGCGCCTGGGCCTACAGTCTCGCCCACGAGATACGCATCGGGACGGTGTCTTTCTCGCTGATCGGCATCGTCACCGGCATCGCCGTCTTCGCGATCGGCTATTATGCGACGCGCTGGTTCCAGCGCTGGCTGGATGGCACCGTCATGGCGCGGGGGCGGGTCGACGCGGGCGTGCGAAACTCGATCCGCACGGCGGTCGGCTATGCCGGCGTCGCGATCGCCGGGCTGATCGGCATTTCGGCCGCCGGCATCGACCTGTCCAGCCTCGCGCTCGTCGCCGGCGCGCTGTCGCTCGGCATCGGCTTCGGCCTTCAGAACGTGGTGTCGAATTTCGTATCCGGGCTGATCCTGCTCGCCGAGCGTCCGTTCAAGGTCGGCGACTGGATCATCGCCGGCCCGGTGTCCGGAACGGTGCGCAAGATCAGCGTGCGGGCGACCGAGATCGAAACCTTCCAGCGCCAGACGGTGATCCTGCCGAACTCCGAGCTGATCAACGCGGCTGTCGGCAACTGGACGCACAAGAACCGGCTCGGCCGAATCGAGATCCCGATTGGCGTCTCCTACGATTCCGACCCAAGGCGCGTCCACGCCATCCTGACGGAGATAGCCAAGGCGCATCCGCTGGTCTTGAAAAACCCCGAGCCGTTCGTGCTGTTCGGCGGGTTCGGCGGGTCGTCGCTCGATTTCGAGGTGCGCGTCTTCCTGGCCGACATCATGAACAGCGTCATCGTGCAGAACGACTTGCGTTTCACCATTTTCGAAACGTTCGAGCGGGAGGGCATCAAGATCCCGTTCCCGCAACGGGATCTCAATATCAGGATCGCCGACCGCGACCGTCTTGCCGATAAACTGGCCGACGTGGCGGCGCCAGCGCCAGCGCCAGGCAAGCGCCGGGGGAAGCGGCCCGATCCAGATTAACGACCCGTTCAGTTGCCGTTCAGACGAACTTTCCTATAAGCTTTCTCACAAGGGGCCATTGCGTCCCTCAGACAAGAGGCGGTGGAGACACCGGTAGGTCTATGACACGAATTTACATCGCGATTGCCGCGCTCGTCGCGCTCAGTGGCTGGTCCAACGCGGCCAGTATCGTCAACAGCGACGCGGAAGCGCGGACGGTCATCGTGACCGAAGGCGACAGTCAGCAGGAACTTTCGCTGGCCGCCGGCCAGGCGGCCGATTTCTGCCCGAACGGCTGCTTCGTGTCGCTCGAGGGCGAGCGCGAGACGCTGCTCGGCAGCGAGACCGTCGAGATCAGCGGCGGGCGCATGCGCATCCGCTGAACCGGGCAAGCTATCGAACGCGACGGCCGGGCAGAGTGCCCGGCCTTTTACGTTTCCCGGTTACGATCTGTTAAGACTGATCGACAAAAGCACACCGCCACCCCCTCGCAAACGCGTCCGGATTCAGCTTTCTGTAGCCGGACCGCCCTAGTGTCCCGCGAAGCGCGCCAAGAACAGGTGCGAAGCTGTTGGGGTTGCTTGTTCATGGATGCCAGGCCGGATCGCACCGCCGTACCGCTCGCCGTCGATCTGGACGGTACGCTGATCGCAGGCGATCTCCTCTGGGAGGGGCTATTCCTGCTGCTCAGGAAGAACCCGCTCTATCTGTTTCTCGTGCCGATCTGGATCCTGTCGGGTCCGGGGCGGGTGAAGACCGAGATCGCGGCGCGCATCGACATCGATCCGGCTTCGTTGCCATACCGGCCAGAAGTCCTGGCGCGGCTGCGCGAGGAGCACGCGGCCGGGCGCCGGATCGTGCTGGCGACCGGAACGCCGCGCAAGT
>JAUYMV010000690.1 GCA_030698645.1 Mesorhizobium sp. | reverse complement strand
GGCGCGCGCGGCGGCGGCGGGGTCCGCCGGCGCCACCGTCAGCGCGTTCGACGCATCGACGACGCAGCCGGCCGGCACGAGGCAGAACGCAATTGCGAGGCAGGCCGCGAGACGGGCGGCAAAGGGGGCGTGCAGGGATGGCAGCGGTGCTCTCCGGCATCGATCGTGCGGCCGCCTTGCGGCGGTGCAACCGCAATGCAGCAGCTTTCGGGCGGGAATGAGACGGCCGCGAACGCGCGGCGTTGACGCCATCGCCGGCACGGGCAGGCTCGGCCCTGTCTGTGCGTTCTTGGTTTGTGCCGCCGGGCGGAATCGGCTATGCTGGCGGTTTCGGGAGATGCAACCATGTCGCCAGTGCAGCACACGCTGATCGAGACGAAGCTTGGCTGGATCGGGCTGGCCTGGAGCCCGTCCGGCATCGTGCGCCTGCATCTGCCGGCCGCCGACCGCGCGGCGACGGAGCGCGGCCTGGTGAAGAACCTGGACAGCAGCGAAGCCGAAACCCTGCCGGCCTTCGTGGCGGCCGCGGTCGGGCTCGTCCGGCGCTATGCGGAAGGCGAGCGGGTCGATTTCTCGGGCGTTCCCGTGGCGCTCGACGGCGTCGACCCGATGCGCCGGGCGATGTATGCGGCTTTGCGGCGGGTCGGCCATGGCGAGACGCTGACCTACGGCCAGCTTGCCGAGCGCGCCGGCTTTCCGGGCCTCGCGCGCGACATCGGCGCCGCGATGGGCCGCAACCCGGTTCCGCTGATCATCCCCTGCCACCGCGTCCTGGCGGCGGGCGGCAAGATCGGCGGTTTTTCCGCGCCGGGCGGCACGACCACGAAGCAGCGGATGCTGGCGCTGGAAAACGTCACGCTCGGGTCCCCGCCGCCCGCTCAGCAGGCCTTCGCGTTCTGAGCGTCGCGCCGGTCAGCCTAAAGCATGTCTCCCGAAAGTGGGAACCGGTTTCGGGATAAAGACATGCGATAAAACAAGGACCTGAAGCGTATGGAGCGAATCTGAAAGATCGCGACACGCTTTAGTCGTCGAACGGATAGGTCTTCTGCATGCATCTGAGCACGCGGCAGCGGTTGGTGTCGGCCGTCGGCACGACCTCCAGCTTGGCGAACTCGTCCTGCTTGCAGTAGCCGCCATGCGCCACGTAGCGGTCGTAGAGCGGCAGCGACGGGTTGCGCGCCGAGCGGTAGCGCAGGATGACCGCGCCCTCGCTCTGGATGCGGCTCTGTGCCTGGCTGCACGACATCTGCATCGAGTTGTAGCGCGAGATCGCCTGCGCCGGCAGCGCGCTTGCTGCGAGGCAGAGGCCGACGATGAACATGCGCATGGGAAGCCCTCCGGTGGTCGACGCGCGGTCTGCCGCCATATGCGCCCGCGATCCGGGCAAGATGAGGGCAGTGACGCCGCGATGCCAACGTTTCGCGGTGTCGGCGGTTCCGGCTGGGTGATGAAATTGCCGGACGCCCTTGCAATCGCCGGGCGATACGACTATATCAGCCGCGTTGAAACTTTTCGGCCGATCGATATCTCTGCCCCGCGTCATACGCGTTTGCTGACGTCCATCCCAAAAATTTCGATGCTAACCGGCCTGGCGGCTTTCGTCGGGTCACAGACGTTGCAACCACGATAGGACTATTCAGATGGCAACAGGTACCGTGAAGTGGTTTAACGGCCAAAAAGGCTTCGGTTTCATTCAGCCCGACGACGGCGGCCAGGACGTATTCGTCCACATTTCGGCTGTCGAGCGTTCCGGCATGTCGAACCTGGTCGAAGGCCAGAAGATCAACTACGAAATCGCCCAGGACCGCCGCACCGGCAAGTCCTCGGCCGAACAGCTCAGCAAGGCAGCCTGATTTCCTGCGCGCGGCCGACGAAGGTTGGCAGCGCACCAGCAAGTCACGGATGTACTGACGGCTTTGCGTGAAGTGCGCATGGGCCGAAACCCGAGGACCTGAACAGCAGATGGCTGCAGGACCGGGGGACGGAGCCCGATCAGGTTACCGAACTGTGAGAAGGCGG
>JAUYMV010000678.1 GCA_030698645.1 Mesorhizobium sp. | reverse complement strand
GCAGCCGCCGGGCGAACTCGCGCAGCACCTCGTCGCCACCCGGATGGCCATGCGCGTCGTTGATCGACTTGAAGCGGTCGATGTCGGTGATCATCAGCGACAGCGGCCGACGCCGGCTCGTCGCGCGGTCGAACAGCGTCTGCAGATGACTGTCGAGATAGCGCCTGTTGTGCAGGCCGGTCAGCGCGTCGGTGATCGCCATCTCGATGGTCTGGGCGACGCTCGAGCGCAGTTCCTCGTTGTAGCGCTTGCGCCGCACCTGGGTGCGCAGCCGCGCCGTCAGTTCCTGCTCGTCCACCGGACGCATCAGGTAGTCGTTGTCGCCGAGATCCAGCCCGCGCAGCACGAGATCGTCCTCGCCCTGCTCGGCGATCAGGATGATCGGCAGGAACCGCGTGCGATCGAGCGATCGAAGTTGCGAGCACAGACGCAGCGGATCGTAGCCGGCGAGCCCGGTGGTGACGATGACGCATTCATAGCCGCCCTCCGCCGCCTGGAAGAACGCCGCCTGCGGATCGGTGGCGATGTCTATGTCGGCCATCGGCAGCAGCATGTCGGTGATGCGTTTCTGCGACGCGGCACGCTGATCGACCAGCATGATGCGCGCACGCGCGTCGCCCAGCGGATCCTTCTTGCCGAGCAGTTCCTCGATGCCGATGTCGCGCGTCGTCGAGGCGCGCAGGCGCAGCTCGTCGGTCAGCATCTTCAGCCTGACGAGGCTGCGCACGCGGGTCAGCAGCTGCAGGTCGTTGACCGGCTTGGTGAGAAAGTCGTCGGCGCCGGCTTCCAGCCCGCGGATACGATCGGACACCTGGTCGAGCGCCGTCACCATGACGATCGGGATGTGCGCGGTCGAGTGGTCGGCCTTCAGCCTGCGGCACACCTCGAAGCCGTCGAGTTCCGGCATCATGATATCGAGCAGAACGACGTCGACCTTGCCGTTCTCGCAGATGTCGATCGCGTCGGCCCCGTTGAAGGCGGTCAGCACCTCGAAATATTCGGCAAGCAGCCGGACCTCGAGCAGCTTCACATTGG
>JAUYMV010000676.1 GCA_030698645.1 Mesorhizobium sp. | reverse complement strand
CCCCCGATCCCGCGCTGGCGCGACTGACGGCGCATATCCGCGCCTGCCGCATCTGCCGCGACGCCCCGCTCGGCAAGCCATTGCCACACGAACCGCGGCCGGTGGTTTGGCCGTCGTCGACGGCGCGCATGCTGATCGCGGGCCAGGCGCCCGGAGCGCGCGTGCACGAGACGGGCTTGCCGTTCGACGACCGTTCGGGCGAACGGTTGCGTGACTGGCTCGGCGTCTCGCGCGACCAGTTCTACGACACCGCGAATTTCGCCATCGTGCCGATGGGGTTCTGCTTTCCCGGCAACGATGCGCATGGCGGCGATCTGCCACCGCGAAGGGAGTGCGCGCCGGCCTGGCGCGCGCCGCTGTTGGCGGCAATGCCGCAGATCGAATTGGTGCTCGCCATCGGCCTCCATGCGCAGCGCTGGCATCTTGGCGAGCGGCGTTCCGAGAGCCTCACCGCCACGGTCGAAAACTGGCGTCACATCGTCGACGCGCCAGCGCGGCCGCGCATCCTGCCGCTGCCGCATCCCTCGTGGCGCAACACCGGATGGCTGAAGCGCAATGGCTGGTTCGAGACGGACCTGCTGCCGCGGCTGCGCCGGGAGGTGGCGGCGTTACTCGCGTCGAATGAGAAACGGATACCTCATTCCGGCTGAGTGGCGACAAGAATTTTCTTGAAAAGCTGTTCCTGTTTCTGTCAGTTAGGCAAAATTTCTTTCCGGAGAGTGTCATGGACCGTCTCGACAAGAAGATCCTGCGCCTGTTGCAGGAGGACGCGACACTCGCGGTGGCCGACGTCGCCAAGAAGGTTGGCCTGTCGACGACGCCGTGCTGGCGGCGCATCCAGAAGCTCGAGGAAGAGGGCGTCATCCGCCGCCGCGTCGCGATCCTCGACCCGGTCAAGATCAACGCGCGCGTCACCGTCTTCATCTCGATCCGCACGGCGTCGCACAGTCTCGAATGGCTGAAGCGCTTCTCGGAAGTCGTGCAGGAGTTTCCCGAGGTGGTCGAATTCTACCGCATGAGCGGCGATGTCGACTATCTGATCCGGGTCGCGGTGCCCGACATCGCCGCCTATGACGCATTCTACAAGCGTCTGATCGCCAAGATCGAGATTCGCGACGTGTCGTCATCCTTCGCCATGGAGCAGATCAAATACACGACGGAACTGCCGCTCGACTACATGGTGATCGACAAGGACTCGGGCGCGAGCGCGGGCTGACATCCCGCTTTCCACCGGCGCGCCCGGATGCGGGGCGGCGATGCCGCCCGCTTCCACCAGGGTTTTCAAATCCCGGCGGCGCCCTCGCTCGCCTCCTGCAGCTTATGCGGTTCTCCCGAAGGCCCGGCCTGCCTCGACGCATACCGCAGCGAACCGTTCGAGGGTCCGCAGCCTGGCCTCATCGGCTTCGCGCTTACCTCGCTCGCGTCTTTTCGACCGGCGCCCCGGTCCTGGCGATCCGCGCCAGTGTCTTTTCCGAGGACAGTTCCCGCAGCGCGTCCTTGCCGATCCATCGCGCGGTCTTGTCGGACGAGCCCGCGAGCCGTTCAGCCAGTGCCAGGGCGGGAGCATGCAGCGTCATCGAGCGTTTGCCGATGTTGCGCAGCGCCCAGTTGACCGCCTTTCTGACGAAGTTGCGCGGATCCGTGGTATGGCGTTCGATGAGCGTCATCCAACCCATCATGGTCGTATCCGGCTCCTGTTTCAGGTGGACCGCCGCCCCGGCGATCATCGCGAAGGCCGCGCGGCGCACGAACTCGCGGTCGTCGGCGGCGAACGCCGGCACGAGCGATTTTTCGAGGCGCGCCTCGACGAACAGGTCGGCCGCGGCATCGACGATCTCCCACGAGTTGAAGTCACCCGCCCAGCGCCACGCGTCTTCCACCGACAGGGCTTTCGGATCCGCCGTGTAGATGGCCTGCATCCTCGCTTCGCGGATGTTCGTGTCCCAAAGCGCCAATGCCCGTCGGTGGTCCCGCTTCACCTGGCGGGCGATCTTCTGCATGTCGGGATTGGAGATGCCGAGCGCCGTGTCGGTGACGATGCCATAGCGGCCCATGCCTTCGATGTTCACGTCCGAACGCAGCGTCTCAAGATGCGCAACGATCTCGGCCACGGTCGAAGCGGGCGACAAGGTTGCACCCATCGGGATCGGCTATTTCTCGAGCCGCGCAAGCAGCGACGACGTATCCCAGCGCCTCCCGCCCATGCCCTGCACGTCCTTGTAGAACTGGTCGACGAGCGCCGTGACGGGAAGCTTCGCGCCGTTGCGGTCGGCCTCGTCGAGCACGATCCCAAGATCCTTGCGCATCCAGTCGACGGCAAAGCCGAAATCATATTTGCCGGCATTCATTGTCTTGGAGCGGTTCTCCATCTGCCAGGAGCCTGCCGCGCCCTTCGAGATGACGTCGATCACCTTCTCGATATCGAGCCCGGCCTGCTTGCCGAAATGGATGCCTTCGGCAAGCCCCTGGACCAGGCCCGCGATGCAGATCTGGTTGATCATCTTGGTGAGCTGTCCGCTGCCGGCCGGTCCCATCAGGCCGACCATCTTGGCGTAGGCGGCGATCACCGGCCTGGCCTTTTCGAAATCGGCTTCCGCGCCGCCGACCATGACCGTCAGCGCGCCGTTCTCGGCACCAGCCTGGCCGCCCGAAACCGGCGCGTCGAGTGCGCCGAAGCCAAGCTTGCCGGCCTCGGCGGAAAGTTCGCGGGCAACTTCGGCCGATGCCGTCGTATTGTCGATGAAGACCGCGCCGCTTGTCATCGCATGGAACGCGCCGTCGGGTCCAAGCGTCACCTGGCGCAGATCGTTGTCATTGCCGACGCAGGCAAAGATGAACTCCTTGCCCGCCGCGGCTTCCGCCGGCGTGCGGCCGAGTGCGCCGCCATGCTGCGCGACCCAGGCTTCCGCCTTGGCGGCCGTGCGGTTGTAGACGGTGACGTCGTGTCCGCCCCCGTTCTTCAGGTGTCCGGCCATCGGGTATCCCATGACGCCCAGTCCCAGAAACGCTACTCGTGCCATGTGGCGCTCTCCCAGATTCCGATTTGATATGTGACGTCGTCAGCGCTTGAGGTGACGCGTGATCCGACGTTCTATCCATTCGACGCCGTTGCGCAACGTCTCGACCATGACCAGATAGATGATCGCGGCCCACAGGTAGGTCTGGAAATCGAAGCTGCGCGAATAGGCGCGGCGCGTCTCGCCCATCAGATCGTAGACCGTGATGATGGCGACGATGGCGGAGCCCTTGATCATCAGGATGATCTCGTTGCCATAGGGCCGGAGCGCCACGATGAGCGCCTGCGGAAGGATGATGCGGGACAGTGTCGTCCATCTGGACAGGCCGAGAGACGCTGCGCCCTCCCATTGGCCGCGACCGACGCTCTGGATGGCGCCGCGCAGGATTTCCGCCTGGTAGGCCGCCGTGTTCAGCGAAAAGGCGAAGATCGCGCAGTACCAGGCCTCGCGGAAAAAGGTCCACAGGCCGACTGCCTCGAGCTGCGGGCGGAACGAGCCAAGGCCGTAATAGATCAGGAAGGTCTGAGCCAGCAGCGGGGTTCCGCGGAAGAAGTAGACATAGCCGTAGGACACCGCCGAAAGCAGGCGGTTCTGCGACATTCTCGCATAGGCGATCGGGACCGAAAGGACCGCTCCGATGACGATCGAGATTCCGACGAGCGTCAGCGTCACGAGGATGCCGGACATGTAATACGGAAGGTAGCGGTTGAAGAGGTCGGGATTCCACGCCGTGACGAAATAGGCGATCATGCCAAAGCCGATGGCGATCCAGAGCGCCACCAGGGCCGTCCCGGCCATGCGCTTGCCGCCCCAGGGGCGCGCCAGCGCGGGCGGACGCTCCGTGACCGGCAGTGCGTCGACGGCGCTCATCGGGACACGTCCTGCGTACTGACACGACGCTCGATGGCGTTGATGCCGAAGGAGGAGATGATCGCCAGCACGAGATAGATCAAGCAGGCGACGCCAAAGAAGAGGAACGCCTCCTTGGTGACGCGCGCC
>JAUYMV010000666.1 GCA_030698645.1 Mesorhizobium sp. | reverse complement strand
GGAGACCGACATGACCCGATCCCTCACCACGATATGTGCCGCTGGCCTGGTGCTCGCCGCCGCCCTGTCCGCCTTGTCGGGCGCACAGGCCGGGACCCTTGTCGAGCGGCCGGCGCCGCAGCGCCCGTCGGTGGCCGGCGGCGCGACCTCCGCCGACCTCGCCAAGGATTTCGCCGTCATGCTGGGCACGCTCGTCGCCGCCGAAATCGCCGCGCAGGACCGCCTGGGCGCGGACGACGCCAACCCGTTCCGCAAGCCGCGCCCGCGCCCGCTCCGCGACTATGGCGCGAAGGTCGCTTCGCCGGCGGTCGCGGCGCGGAACGCCGCGCTTTAGACCAGGAATGGGTTCGTGCGGCGCTCGTCGCCGAAACGGCTGCCCGGACCATGGCCGCAGATGAAGCCGATGTCGTCGCCGAGCGGCAGCAGCTTTTCCTTGATCGAGCGCATCAGCGCCGCAGGGTCGCCGCCCGGCAGATCGGTGCGCCCGACCGACCCGGCGAACAGCACGTCGCCGACATGGGCGAACCGCGCCGCGCGGTCGAAATAGACGACATGTCCCGGCGCATGGCCGGGGCAATGCAGCACCTCGAAGACATGCTCGCCGAACGACACCGTGTCGCCTTCGGCGAGAAACCGGTCCGGCACGCAGTTGCGCACGCCGCCGGCGATGCCGAAGCGCAGCGCCTGCGCCTCCAGATTGTCGAGCAGCGGCTTGTCGTCCGCATGCGGGCCGACGATCTCGACGCCGAGCCGTTCCTTGAGGTCCATCGCGCCGCCGGCATGGTCGATATGGCCATGCGTCAGCCAGATGGCCTGCACCGAGAATCCGTTGTCGGTGATCGCCTGCATCAGCGTATCGACGTCGCCGCCCGGATCGACGACCACCGCGGCCTTGGTCTCGTCGTCATAGAGGATGGTGCAGTTCTGCTGGAATGGCGTGACGGGAACGATCCCGGCATTGAGGCGGCCCATGACGGTCCTTTCGGTCGGTGCGGTTGCGCCCGATGTAGGGGCGCGAGGGCGCCACGTCCACGGCGATCGCGCCAATTGTCGAGGAAACGCGAACGGGCGGCCGATCGGCCGCCCGTTGCACGATGCTTGGAATGTTGCGATCAGCGCTTGTTCATGGCGCCCATGACCGCGCCGACGATTGCCGTCAGAACGCCGCCGCCGACCACGCCGCCGGCCGCGTCGCCGAGCAGGCCGCCGAGCGCGCC
>JAUYMV010000643.1 GCA_030698645.1 Mesorhizobium sp. | reverse complement strand
GGCGCGGCAGGCGCGGCCTTCGCGGCAGGCGCGGCCTTTGCGGCTTTCACGGCCGGCGTCTTCTTCGCCTCGCCCGGCATCGCGGCCGGCCCCGTCTTCAGCGGCGCGGCGACGGTGGCGAGCGGCGGCGTCTCGTCGGTCACGGCGCCCGGCCCGCTCTTCAGCGGCTCGGCGACATGCGCCGTCGGCGCCGCTGTCATGGCCGGCGTCGGCTTCAGCGCCGATTCGAGCCCGGCGCGGATGTCGGCCGCCGCCTTCTCCATCGGGTTCAGCGCCTTCTTGATGTCGGCGGTCGGGTTCAGCTTGCGCATCGAGTCGATCGTCGACTTGACGTCGTCGAGCTCGGCTTCCTTCATCGCGTCGTCGAACTGCTTGCGGAAATCGCCCGCCATCGTGCGCATCTTCGCCGTGGTTTTCCCGAAGGTGCGCAGCATCTTCGGCAAATCCTTCGGCCCCACGATGACGATCAACACGACCGCGATCACAAGCATTTCAGTCCAGCCGATGTCGAACATGGCTACAGCTCCGGGCGACGCGAAACGTCACTCCGCTCCAATGGAGATCAGGACTTGCGGACGACCTTGTCCTTGACCGGCGGCACGGTTTCGTCCGTGCGATGGTCGACGGTCTTGGCGGCCTCGGCCTCGTCGTCGTCCGACATGCCCTTCTTGAAGCTCTTGATGCCCTTGGCAATGTCGCCCATCAACTCCGGAATCTTGCCCCTGCCAAACAGCAGGAGCACGACGACGAGAACGATGAGCCAGTGCCAGATCGAGAAGGAACCCATGTCTATCCTCTTACCAACGAATTCAATCCAGTTGATCTAGGCGCTTTCGCCCGCTCTTTCAAATAGCAGCACGTCCGATTCCTGGACGACGAGCGAAATATCGCGCAGATTCAATGCCAGCGAGCCGCACTTTATTCGCGCCCGCACCGGCATGTCGGCCCCGGCGACCGCGACTTCGATCAGTTCGGCATCGCCGAGGAAGCGGCGTGATACCACCCGCGCCGGAATACCGCCATCGTTTTCGCGCGCTTGGATGCCGGCGAGCCGGATCGCCACCGAGACCGCGCTCCCCTCGGCAAAGCCGGGCGCCGCGAAAAATCCGAGCGGCGTTTCGACGGCGCCATTGGCGACATCCGCCTCGAAGACATTGAGCTCGGCGAAGAAACCGGCCGCGAAGAGGTTCGTCGGCCGCCTGTAGAGCTCCTCCGCCCTGCCCGCCTGAACCAGCCTCCCGTCGCGCAG
>JAUYMV010000640.1 GCA_030698645.1 Mesorhizobium sp. | reverse complement strand
AGCGCGGCCAGCAGCCCGCCGGGAGCGGCGCGCGTCAGCGCCCGCGTCTCGGAATTGCCCGGGCAGAACGCGACCAGCCCGACGCGCCAGGTCTCGGCCATCGCGGCCGCGGCGGCGGGGTCGGCCATGAACATGTCGAGCGTCGCCAGATTGCCGGCGACGTTGCGGTGATAGGGGCCCGAAAGGGCGCGATGCTGAGTGCGGTTCAGGATGCCGGGGCCGAGATTGGAGATCGCCAGTACGTTCGCGGCCGGCAGGCCGGCGAGCGCGGCATAGTCAGCCGCGCGGTAGCAGGTGACGGTCGCGTCGGATTTCCGGCCCTTGCCGGCAAGCTGGCTGGCAACGCCAGCACCGGTGCTCCAGACGATGTTCATCGACAGCAGCCAGGCCAGCGCCATGGCAAGGGTCGCCGGCAGGCCGGCGTCGGCCAGCGCCGCGGCGCGGCGGCGCGCGATCCAACCGGCAAGCGGAATGACGCCGAGCGGAATGGCGAAAAGCGCGCCGCGCACCTGCCACAGGCTGACCAGGATCGCCGCGACCAGCAGCGCGCCGAGGATCGCGTCCTGGCGCCGCGCACCGAGGCGCACGACCTGCACCGCGAAGACGGCGAGCGCCAGCAGCGGCGTCACATACCAGGCGACCAGCATGGACGGGCTGAACCGCGCGACGCCGACGATCGAGCGCGCCTCGGTGACCGAATCGAGCCAATGGGTCTTCAGCCGGGGGTCGAGCCCGGCATAGGGATCGGCCAGGCATTGCGGGAAGGCGACCAGGGCCAGCGCGCCGAGCGCTGCGCCGAGCAGACCGAGCGCGGCCAGGCGCCGTCCGAAACCGGCGTTCACGGCCCGCGAGCCGGCGATCATTGCGAGGCCGAGCCCCGCCGGCACCGCGATCGCGCCCTGCGCGACCGAAAAGGCGTCGCAGGCGGGCACAAGCCAGTCTCGCGCCGGCACCGTGGCTGCGAAGGCGGCGGCGGCGGTTGCCGCGAAACCGAGCCCAAAACCCATCGCGGTCGGCGTTTCCCGGCTGCCCCTGAACAGCAGCAGCCCGCCGGCGATCAGCCCGCCGACCGCCACATAGGGCAGAGTCTCCATTCCGACGGCGATCGACAGCGCCGCGCAGGCGCCGGCCGCGGCCGCCGCCGCGAAGCACCCCGTCAGCAGTCCGGCCGCCATGCCGAGCGTCAGCACCAATTGCAGATTGTGGTGGTCGATGGCGGCGGGCTGGAAGATGCCGATCGTCATCAGGCCGATACCGCCGACCGCGAGCGCCGGCAGCGCGGCGGCAGCGCCATGCGCGATTCGCGCCATGCGCACCAGCAGGAACACGCCGACGCCGAGCAGGAGCGACGGCCACAGCACCGCCGCGGCGATCTCGCCCCAGGCCATGCTGCCGGTCAGCCCCCGGACGAACAGGACGATGGCGGCGAGCGGCGCATCGACGAGGCGCGACCAGTGCATGAGGACGCCGCCTTCGGGACCGAGGCGGTACTGCATCAGGTCGAACCAGCCCTGGCCGGCGATCAGGTCGCGCACCTCGACCATGCGCACCAGGCTGTCGCTGTCGTCGGTGTCGATGAGCGTGGCGAAGCCGCCAAGCGCCGCGATGCCGATGGAGAGCAGCGCCACGGCAAGCGCAGCCAGCAGGTCGATGCGGATGAGCGCCCTTTCGGGCGTCGCCTGGCGGCGATCGGCGGCGATAGCGGTCAATTTCGGTCCTCGAAGGCTGGTTCTAACCTAGCCTTAACCCATTCAATAAAGAGTAAAGCGGCGTGATCCGGACGAGTCCGGCGCGTTTTGCCGCCGGAGGCCGGAGACCCGATGACCGACATTTCGCTTTCGAGCTTTTCGGTGGCCGTGCTGCTGCCCTGCTACAACGAGGAAAAGACGATCGCCGAAGTCGTCGCGGGCTTCCGCGCGGCGCTGCCCGGCGCGCGCATCCTCGTCTACGACAACAATTCGAGCGACCTCACCGCGCTCAGGGCCCGCGCCGCCGGCGCGATCGTCATCCGCGAGCCGCGCCAGGGCAAGGGCAACGTGGTGCGCCGCATGTTCGCCGACATCGACGCCGACATCTATGTCATGGCCGACGGCGACGGCACCTATGCGCCGGAGGACGCGCCGCTGCTCATCAACACGCTCCTGACCGAGCATGCCGACATGGCGGTCGGCACCAGGCGCGGCGTCACCGACGACGCCGGCCGCGCCGGCCACGCGGTCGGCAACCGGCTGTTCAACGCGCTCTACCACCGCCTGTTCGGGCGCGACTTCACCGACATCTTCTCCGGCTACCGCGCCTTCACGCGGCGCTACGTCAAGAGCTTCCCGGCACTCTCGACCGGCTTCGAGATCGAAACCGAAATGTCGGT
>JAUYMV010000639.1 GCA_030698645.1 Mesorhizobium sp. | reverse complement strand
GTGAATGGTCAATGGCGAATGGTCAACAAATGTCAGGCTCCTCGGGCCTGCCATTCACCATTCACCATTTTCCATTCACCCCATCGCTTCGACGCACATCGCCACGCCCATGCCGCCGCCGATGCACAGCGTCGCCAGGCCTTTCTTCGCGCCGCGGCGGCGCATCTCGAAGACCAGCGTGTTGAAGATGCGCGCGCCCGACGCGCCGATCGGATGGCCGATCGCGATCGCGCCGCCATTGACGTTGACGATCGACGGGTCCCAGCCCATGTCCTTGTTGACCGCGCAGGCCTGCGCCGCGAAGGCCTCGTTCGCCTCGACGAGGTCGAGGTCGCCGACCGACCAGCCGGCCCGCGCCAAGGCCTTGCGCGAGGCCGGGATCGGCCCGGTGCCCATGATCTGCGGATCGACGCCGGCGGTCGCCCAGGAGACGATGCGCACCAGCGGGGTGAGCCCGCGCCGCGCGGCTTCCGCCTCCGTCATCAGCACCACCGCGCCCGCGCCGTCATTGATGCCCGACGCGTTGCCGGCGGTCACCGAGCCTTCCTTGTCGAAGGCGGGCCGCAGCTTGGTCATCGCCTCCATCGAGGAGCCGTGGCGGATATATTCGTCCTGGTCGACGACGGTGTCGCCCTTCTTGCCCTTGATCGTGAACGGAACGATCTCGTCGGTGAATTTCCCCGCCTTCTGCGCGGCTTCCGCCTTGTTCTGCGAGGCGACGGCGAACTGGTCCTGTTCGTCGCGCGTCAACTGCCACTGGCGCGCCACGTTCTCCGCCGTATTGCCCATGTGGTAGCCGAAGAAGGCGTCGGTCAGGCCGTCCTTGATCATCGTATCGATGAGCTTCAGGTCGCCCATCTTGGTGCCGCCGCGCAGATATTGCGCATGCGGCGCCATCGACATCGATTCCTGGCCGCCCGCGACGATGATCTTGGCGTCGCCGGTGGCGATCTGCTGCATGCCGATGGCGATGGCGCGCAGGCCAGAGCCGCACAGCTGGTTGAGGCCCCAGGCCGTCGCCTCCTGCGGGATGCCCGCCGCCATGGCCGCCTGGCGAGCCGGGTTCTGGCCCTGCGCGGCGGTCAGGATCTGGCCGAGAATCACCTCGTCCACCTCGCCGCCCTCGACGCCGGCGCGCGTCAGCGCCTCGCGGATGGCGGCGGCGCCCAGTTCATGCGCCGGCGTATTGGCAAAGGCGCCGTTGAAGGAGCCGACGGCGGTGCGCGCGGCGGAAGCGACGACGATCGAGGGTGCAGCGGACATGGGATGTCTCCGGAGATTGCGGCCAGACGATTGGAAAGGGCCGCTGGTTTTTGCCCGTTCCGCGGCCTAAGTCAAACCTGAAAGTGGCGTCCGGCGGAGGCCCGCGCCAGCTGCCGCGCGATATTCCCTTGCGCATCCGGCACTTGGCCGGTTCGCAGCCGCACTTCATGCAGTGCACAAATCGCTTTCAATTGGTCGGCTTTTGCGCATATCCTTGCCGACATAATGAGGGCAACTGGCCGTCTTTGCTGCGTTTCGGCCGATCTGGGAGGGACTCGATGCCCGTTAAAACCGACTCGGTGGTGATCAAGAAATACGCCAACCGCCGCCTCTACAACACGGGCACCAGCACCTATGTGACGCTCGAAGACCTTGCCGAGATGGTCAAGAAGGGCGAGGAATTCACCGTCCAGGACGCCAAGTCCGGCGACGACATCACCCATCCCGTGCTGACGCAGATCATCTTCGAGCTGGAGAACAAGGACGGGCAGAACATGCTGCCGATCCCCTTCCTGCGCCAGCTGATCTCCTTCTACGGCGACCAGATGCAGATGATCGTGCCGAGCTTCCTCGAACAGTCGATGATCGCCTTCGCCAAGGAGCAGGAGCGCTTTCGCGAGCAGATGAAGTCGGCGATCGGCAAGTCGCCGATGGACATGATGAAGATCTCCACGCCGATAAAGGCGATCGAGGAGCAGACCCGCCGCAACATCGAGCTGTTCCAGAACGCCATGCGCCTGTTCACGCCGTTTCCGCCCGGCGGCGGTCAGGCAGCACCCGCCGA
>JAUYMV010000636.1 GCA_030698645.1 Mesorhizobium sp. | reverse complement strand
ACGCTGCAGAAGGCGCTCGGCATTACTTTCGTCTTCGTGACGCACGACCAGGGCGAAGCGCTGTCGATGGCCGACCGCGTCGCCGTCTTCAACGAGGGGCGGATCATGCAGATCGGCTCGCCGGAGGACATCTATCGCCGGCCGGCGACGCGCTTCGTGGCCGACTTCGTCGGCTCCTCGAACATCCTGCCGCCCGATTTCGTGCAGCGCTATGCCGGCCGGCGCGGCTGGGGCAGCCTGCGGCCGGAGCAGATCCGCGTGGCGCGCGAGGCCACCGGCGACGGCGTCGCCGCGCGGGTGGTGTCGCTCAACTACATGGGCGCGGCGACGAAGCTGGCGCTCGACGCGGACGGGCTTCGGCTGCATGCGACGGTGGCCTCCGGCGGTAGCCTGCCCGCGGTGGGCGAAGCGGTGATGCTGACCTTCAACCGCGAGCACCTGCATCTGATGGACGAGCCGGCATGAGCGCCGCGGCAAGCACTGCCGGCACGCATGGCGCCATCCTGCCAGGGCGCGGCGGCATTGCCGGCAATCTGTCGGACTGGCTGTGGCGCAACCCGACGCTGTTCCTCGTGCTGCTGCTGACGCCGCCGGTGCTCTGGCTCGGCATCATCTATCTCGGCTCGCTGTTCGCGCTGCTGATGCAGAGCTTCTTCTCGATCGACGAGTTTTCCGGCCTCATCAACCGCGAGTTCACGCTGAAGACCTATGGCGAACTGCTGCTGCCGGCCAATCTCGACATCATCCTGCGCACCGTGTCCATGGCGGCCATCGTGACGCTTGGCTCGGCCATCGTCGCCTTTCCGATCGCCTACTATGCGGCACGCTATGCTCAAGGAAAATGGAAGGCGGTGTTCTATCTCGGCATCATGCTGCCGCTATGGTCGAGCTATCTGGTCAAGGTCTATGCCTGGAAGCTGATCCTTGCCAAGGAAGGCATCCTGACCTGGCTGTTCGCCAAGCTGCACATGACGTGGCTGATCGACGCCTGGCTGGGGCTGCCGATCGTCGGCGGAAACTCGCTGTCGATCAGCTACACCGGCACCTTCCTCGTCTTCCTCTATGTTTGGCTGCCGTTCATGGTGCTGCCGATCCAGGCGGCGCTCGAGCGCGTGCCGGCCAATCTGATCGAGGCCTCGTCGGACCTCGGCGCCTCGCCCGGCCAGACATTCCGCAACGTTCTGTTTCCGCTGGCGCTCCCCGGCATCGTCGCCGGCTCGATCTTCACCTTCTCGCTGACGCTCGGCGACTACATCATTCCGCAGATCGTCGGCACGTCGCGGCTGTTCATCGGCCAGGCGGTCTACGCGCATCAGGGAACGGCCGGCAACATTCCGCTCGCCGCCGCCTTCACCGTGGTGCCGATCGTGGTGATGGGGATCTATCTGACAATTGCCCGGCGGATGGGAGCGTTCGATGCGCTCTGACCGCAGTCAATCGGCGCCGATCGGGCTGAAGATCGCCGCCGCCGCGGGGCTCCTGTTCCTGCACCTGCCGCTGCTCCTGATCTTCGTCTACGCCTTCACGACGGAAGAGCGCAGCTATCAGTGGCCGCCGCCGGGCCTCACGCTGAAATGGTTCGCGGCGACCTGGAACCGGCCGGATGTCTGGCAGGCGCTGACGCTGTCGGTGCAGGTCGCGGCGATCTCGACGGCGATCGCGCTGGTGCTCGGCACGCTCTGCGCGGCGGCGGTGAGCGGCACGAAATTCTTCGGGCGCGAATCGATCTCGCTCTTGGTCATCCTGCCGATCGCATTGCCCGGCATCATCACCGGCATCGCGCTGCGCTCCGCCTTCAACCTGGCCGAGATCCCGTTCTCGTTCTGGACGATCGTGCTCGGCCACGCCACGTTCTGCGTGGTGGTGGTCTACAACAACGCCGTGGCGCGCTTTCGCAGGACGTCGGGATCGCTGATCGAAGCGTCGATGGATCTGGGCGCCGACGGCTTCCAGACCTTCCGCCATGTCATCCTGCCGAACATCGGCACGGCGCTTCTCGCCGGCGGTATGCTCGCCTTCGCGCTTTCCTTCGACGAGGTCATCGTCACCACCTTCACCGCCGGCCAGCAGCAGACGCTGCCGATCTGGATGCTGGAGGAACTGGTGCGGCCGCGGCAACGACCGGTGACCAATGTCGTCGCCATGGTGGTCGTCATCGTGACTTTCGTGCCGATCCTCGCCGCCTTCTACCTCACCCGCGACGGCGACCAGATCGCCGGGGCGGGAAAATGAAACGGGCGAATGGGGAGTGGCGAATGGCGAATGGGGCGGACCAGACTTGCTTCCCCACTCGCCATTCGCCATTCGCCACTCGCCCCTAGGAATTCACGAACTAGGGAGAACACGCCATGGACACCAAGATGCTGATCGGCTCGGCCTTCGAGAAGGGCACCGAGACCGACGAGACGATCCTCAATCCGAAGACCGGGGCGACCATCCTCGATCTGCCGGAAGCCTCGCAAGGCCAGGTCGAGGCGGCGGTGGCCGCCGCCGAGAAGGCGTTCGCCGGCTGGTCGCGGACGACGCCTGGCCAGCGCTCGGCGCTGCTCTTGAAGATCGCCGACCGCATCGAGGCGGAGGCGGCTGAATTCGCCGCACTCGAGGCGCTCAATTGCGGAAAGCCGATCAACGCGGTGCTGAACGACGAGATCCCGGCGATCGTCGATTGCTGGCGCTTCTTTGCAGGAGCGGTTCGTTCGATGCCGGCGGTCGTCGCCGGCGAATACATGGCCGGCCACACCTCGATGATCCGGCGGGACCCGATCGGCATCGTCGCCTCGATCGCGCCGTGGAACTATCCGCTGATGATGATGGCCTGGAAGCTGGCGCCGGCGATCGCGGGCGGCAACACGGTGGTGTTCAAGCCGTCCGAGCAGACGCCGCTGACCGCGCTGAAGCTCGCAAGAGTGCTGGCCGACATCCTGCCCGAAGGCGTCGTCAATGTCGTGCTGGGGCGCGGCGACACGGTCGGCAACGCGCTGATCAACCATCCGAAGATCAACATGATCTCGATCACCGGTGACGTCGCGACCGGCAAGAAGATCCTCCAGGCCGCCGCCAAGACGGTCAAGCGGACGCATCTGGAGCTCGGCGGCAAGGCGCCCGTCATCGTCTTCGACGACGCGGATGTCGATGCCGTGGTCAACGGACTGCGCGCCTTCGGCTACTACAATGCCGGCCAGGATTGCACCGCGGCCTGCCGCGTCTATGCCGGGAAGAAGGTCTACGAGAAGCTGGTAGCCGACCTGTCCTCCGCCGTCTCGACGATCAAGTTCAACCAGGCCGACGACACCGAGAACGAGATCGGGCCGCTGATCTCCAAGCGGCAGCGCGACCGCGTCGCCTCCTTCGTCGAACGCGCCTCGGAACTGAAGCACATCGAGGTCACCACCGGCGGCAAGCCGGGCGAAGGCAGCGGCTTCTTCTACCAGCCCACGGTGGTCGCCGGCGCCCTGCAGGAAGACGAGATCGTGCGCCGCGAGGTTTTCGGTCCGGTCGTTTCGGTAACCCGCTTCGACGATGTCGACCAGGCGGTGGACTGGGCCAACGACAGCGATTACGGCCTTGCCTCGTCGGTGTGGACGCGCGATGTCGGCCGCGCG
>JAUYMV010000628.1 GCA_030698645.1 Mesorhizobium sp. | reverse complement strand
CCGCTTCACCCACATCACCGACTGGGTGTTCGATCTCGACAACACGCTCTATCCGCATCACTCGAACCTGTTTTCGCAGATCGACGTGAAGATGACCGCCTATGTGTCGGATCTGCTGCAACTGCCGCGCGACGCGGCGCGCAAGCTGCAGAAGGAACTCTATCTGGAATACGGCACGACGCTGAACGGGCTGATGGAGCGGCACGGAATCGACCCCGACGATTTCCTGCAGAAGGTCCACGACATCGACTATTCCTGGCTGAAGGCCGATCCGGCGCTGGGCGACGCCATCAAGGCGCTACCGGGGCGAAAGTTCATCTTCACGAACGGCGACCGCGGGCATGCCGAGCGCGCCGCGCGGCAACTGGGCGTGCTCGATCATTTCGACGACATCTTCGACATCATCGCGGCCGATCTGCAGCCCAAGCCCGCCCGCGGAACCTATGACAAGTTCGTTGCGCTGCACAAGATCGCCGGGCCGAACGCCGTCATGTTCGAGGACCTCGCGCGGAACCTGGTCGCGCCCAAGGCGATGGGCATGACCACGGTGCTGATCGTGCCGAACAATTTCGAGCCGACATTCTCGGAGATCTGGGAGCGCGATCCGGCGCTCGACGACGAGGTCGACTACGTCACCGACGACCTCGCGGCGTTTCTGCGCGCGATCCTGCCAGCGGGCTGACATTGCGGCGTTTCACCTCCGTCGAAGCACGGATAGACGCGGCGGCGCATGGTGTGCTCGATACGCTGCCCGCGCATGGCGCGGCGGGCGCGGCGGTTGAATTTCTGGTGTTCGGCCTGAAGCAGGCGTGGGCGTGCCTGTTCGGCGGCGCGATGCTGGGTCTGATCATTGCAACGCGCTATCTCTGGCCCGACGGGGCCCCGCTCGCGCGCTACGATTTCCTGTTCCTGGCGGCGGTCGGGCTGCAACTGGCGCTGCTTGCCGCGCGGCTGGAAACGCCGCGCGAAGCTTCGGTCATCCTTATCTTCCATGTCGTCGGCACGGCCATGGAGCTGTTCAAGACCGGCGCCGGCTCATGGAGCTATCCGGAGGCAAACCTCTTCCGCATCGACGGCGTGCCGCTGTTTTCCGGTTTCATGTATGCCGCCGTCGGCTCCTATCTCGCCCGCATCACGCGCATCTTCGACATGCGCTACACGTCCTACCCGCCACTCTGGGCAACTGTGGTGCTGGCAGCCGGGATCTATGTCAACTTCTTCACGCATCACTATACGCTCGACATCCGTCTCCTTCTCTTCGCCGCGACGGCGCTGATGTTCCTGCGCACGCAAGTGCACTACCGCGTGTTCCGCTTCCGCCATCGCATGCCGCTGCTGCTGGGGTTCCTGCTCGTGTCGCTGTTCATCTGGTTCGCCGAAAACATCGGCACCTGGTCGCGCGCCTGGATCTATCCCGGGCAGGAGGCAGCCTGGACGCCGGTGTCGCTGAACAAGCTCGGCGCGTGGTATCTTCTGATGATCATCTCGTTCGTGCTGGTGTCGCTGGTGCACAGGCCGCGTGGGCTCGGCGGGACGGACGACGGCAGCGCGCCGGGCTTCGCTCAGAGCCGGTAGAATTTAGCAATGATGTCCCATGCCGCGTCGGCGGTATCGGCATATTCGATGATCGACTGATCGCCCGGCGAGATGGTGCCCTGCTCGGCAAAGAAGTCGAGGTCGAAGGCGCGCTCCCAGAATGATTTGCCGAACAGGATCACAGGCACGCGCTCCATCCGGCCGCTCTGGATCAGGGTCAGCGTCTCGAACAGTTCGTCCATCGTGCCGAAGCCGCCGGGAAACACCGCCACCGCCTTGGCGCGCATAATGAAATGCATCTTGCGGATGGCGAAGTAGTGAAAGTTGAAGCAGAGTTCCGGCGTCACGTAGAGGTTTGGCGCCTGTTCGTGCGGCAGGACGATGTTGAGGCCGATCGACGGGGCGCCGACATCGGCCGCTCCGCGGTTACCGGCTTCCATGACGCCCGGTCCGCCGCCAGTCACGACCACGAATTCGCGGTGATAGGAGGCGGCCGAGTGCTCCGAGCAGAGCCGGGCGAACTGACGCGCCTCCTCGTAGTACTTGCTGTTTTCAAGCAGGTTCTTCTTCTGCGTCTCGTTCTTGGCAGCCCAGGCCTCGCCGCCGGGCTCGGGGATGCGCGCGCCGCCGAACAGCACCACCGTCGAACGAATGCCGCGCTCGGCCAGCATCATCTCCGGCTTCATCAGTTCGAGCTGCAGGCGCACCGCGCGCAGTTCGCGCTTGGTCAGGAAATCCTCGTCGTTCCACGCAAGGCGGTAGGAGGGCGCGCGGGTTTGCGGCGTGTTCGGCACGGCGCGCGCGCGCTCGAGATCCTCGTTGGAATGCGCCAGGGGCGTCCAGCCGTTCGGTTCCGTCGGATTCATGCCGTCCCTCAGTTATCCCGGGCCACGCATTCGCCGAAGTCGACTGCGCGCAAGGCCTCTTCGCGCAGTCGATACGCCCGACAGGGCGCGCGTGCAATTGACCCTCCCCTGCCCTTGAAATAGGGTCCGCGCGATTTCAGCCTAGGTGCGCAGGCCTTAACGTCGCGTGTAATGGAGCACTTTCATATGTCGAAGCCGGAACTGGCCTCCCTCCAGGCAGCGGTCGACGCGGCGTTCGACGCACGCGATACGATCAACGTATCGACGCGCGGCGAGGGTCGCGAGGCCGTCGAGACGACGCTCGACCTGCTCGACAAGGGCCAGATCCGCGTCGCGGAGAAACAGGCCGACGGGCAGTGGCTGGTCAACCAGTGGATGAAGAAGGCCGTATTGCTGTCGTTCCGGCTGAACGCGATGGAGATCATCAAGGGCGGTCCGGGCGAATCGGCCTGGTGGGACAAGGTGCCCTCGAAGTTCGACGGCTGGGGGGCGGTCGATTTCGAGAAGGCGGGCGTCCGCGCCGTGCCGAACTGCATCGTGCGCCGCTCCGCCTATGTCGCGCCCGGCGTGATCCTGATGCCGTCCTTCGTCAATCTCGGCGCCTATGTGGATACGGGCACCATGGTCGACACCTGGGTAGCCGTGGGCTCCTGCGCGCAGATTGGCAAGAACGTGCACCTGTCGGGCGGTGTCGGCATCGGCGGCGTGCTGGAGCCGATGCAGGTCGGTCCAACCATCATCGAGGACAATTGCTTCATCGGCGCGCGCTCGGAAGTCGTGGAGGGCTGCATCGTGCGCGAGGGATCGGTGCTCGGCATGGGCGTCTTCATCGGCCAGTCGACCAAGATCGTCGACCGCGCCACCGGCTCGGTGACCTATGGCGAGGTGCCGCCCTATTCGGTCGTCGTCGCCGGCACGATGCCCGGCGGAACCATGGGCAATGGCCAGCCCGGCCCCGGCCTCTATTGCGCCGTCATCGTCAAGCGCGTCGATGAGAGGACGCGCTCCAAGACCTCGATCAACGAATTGCTGCGGGATTGAACGGCGCCATGGGCGGTGGATTGACGGCACGCGACTATATCTGGCTGTTCTTCGGCTTTTCCGGCCGCATCAGTCGACGGAGTTATTTTCTCTCCGGCCTGCTGCTGCTCATCGTGCAAATTTTCCTGCTCTATCGCTTCACGGCCGTGGAGGAAGGCACCGACGCGAGCGCATTCTGGGCGATGATGTTCACGCTGGCGGCGATCGTGTCGGTCATCTCCAACGTCGCCCTCACCGCCAAACGCCTGCACGACATCGACAGGCCGGGCTGGCTCGCCGTGCTCTTCCTCATCGCCGGCTTCTTGATGTATGTGTTCCTGTGTTTCGTGCCGGGCACGCCCGGAGCGAACCGCTATGGCGAGACGACCGACTCGCCTCACTGAGGCAATTGCCGGGCACGGGCGGGGTACCATCATGCTCTACCGCACGATTGATCCGGTCCGCGTGATCGAAACGGCCAGACTGCTGGAAGCGCGCATCGCCGACCGTTTTCCCGATTCCGGATTGCGCAAGGTGGCGCGCGAACTGATCGCGCTCGGCGAGGACATCGCGCAGGGGGCGGCGGCGCTCGAAGCGCCGGTCCGCTGGCTCCGGGTCCTGACGGCGGTGACGGTCTTGATCGGCCTGCTCATCATCGCCTTCGTGATGACTATCCTCTCCTTCGACCGCATCTCGACCGGCGTGTTCGACTTCGTGCAGGGCATCGAGGCGGCCCTGAACACGATCCTGATCGCCGGCCTCGGGATGCTGACCCTGACCCAGACGGAGGTTCGCCTGAAGCGGCGGAAGGTGTTTGCCGGTCTGCATTCGCTGCGCTCAATGATCCATGTCATCGACATGCATCAGCTGACCAAGGACCCGGCTGCCCTGTCCGCCGATTTCGAACCATCGGAGCATTCGCCGAGGCGCACGCTGACAGCCGCCGAACTGTTGCGCTATCTCGACTACTGCTCCGAAATGCTGTCGATCACCGGCAAGCTTGCCGCCCTCTATGCCCAGTCGGTCAATGACGAGGTGGTCGTCCAGGCGGTCAACGACGTCGAGAACCTCGGCACCAACCTGTCGCGCAAGATCTGGCAGAAGATCACGATGATCGGCGACGTCGGCACCCGCGGCTGAGATCAGGCGAGATCGGTCCGCGCATTCATCGCGAGCCGCCGTGACAGCGAATCGCGTTTGCGCTAAGCGTCGCTGCATGCAGCTCCCGATCGATCCCGCCGAAAATCTCGCCGCGCT
>JAUYMV010000617.1 GCA_030698645.1 Mesorhizobium sp. | reverse complement strand
CGCGCGGGCGCCGAGTTCCGCCGTTCGCGCGCCCAGTTCGGTGACGTCGCCGCGCGCAACGCCGATCGCGCCGAGCAGCCGGTGCAGGCCGAACTGCGGGTGACCGTAGACCGATGGCGCTGCGTCGGCTTCGCCGAGCATGTCCCAGGCGGCGGCGTCGAGATCGGTGTCGAGGCCGGGCAGCACGACGGCGCCGTTGGGCAGCCGGGCGATCGCGGCCAGCAGCCGCGCCGTCGCCGGGATCGAGCCGGTCGATCCGGCCGCGATGACCGGGCCTGCCGGCGGCGCGCGCATAAGCCGTTCGGTTTCCGCATCGATCAGCCGGCTGCGGTGGGCGGCCGGGTTCGAGCGCTTCAGCTCGCCGAGCGCGTCCGGCCACAAGCCGGTGACGATCTGCAGGAAATCGAGCGTGACCTGCCACCAGGCGGCCAGCTCTTCCTTGACGAGGCCGCCGAGTCCCTGCCAGTCGGCCTCCTCGCGCTCGATCTCGTCCATCAGGTCGGCGAGGTCGCGCGCCAGCCAGATGGCCTCCGCCGAGGAGGCCGGAACGACGATGTCCTCGGCAAACATTTCGGCGACATGCGCCGGCAGCCGCCGCTTCCACGCCTGCACGAGAGGGGTGAGCAACAGCAACCGCTCCAGCGCGTCGATCGGCGGATCGAGCGCGTCCGGCGGCGGCACGGCGGTGTCGAACCAGGCGGCGTCCTCGTCGACGTCGCCGAGTGGCAATATCGTCGGCAGGATCGCCGCCCGACCGTCGGCAAGGCCCGCGAAGATCGAGCGCAGTTCGCGCGCGGCGCGCCGCGTCGGCACGAAGATGGTGGCGTCGGCCAGCCGCATCGGATCGTCGCCCAAGGCGAAGCCCGGCACGACGCGGCCGCCCAGGAGCGCCTGCGCCAGCGTCAGCAGGAAGGGTGCGCCAGGCGGGATCGAATAGACCCGGGGCGCGGACGCGCTCATCCGCCGCGTCCCGCCGCGCGGGCGACCGCGGCCTCCGCCGGCGCGATGGCGTCGGGCGTGCCGACGGTGATCCAGACGCCGTCGAGCACCATGCCATGGAGGCGGCCGGCGGCGAGCGCCGCGTCGAATTCGCGGTTCAGCGAATGCGGTCCCGCCGGCGCGGCGGCGAAGATGCGCGGATGCGCGATCGCCGCGCCGGCATAGATGACGCCCGGGCCGGCGCCTTGCGCACGCGCGAGCCGGCCGTCCGGCGCGACCACGAAGTCGATGCCGCCCGAATGTCCGGTTGCCTGGTCGAGCCTTGCCAGCATCAGCAGAATATCCATCCGCGCGTCGTCCCATTCAAGGGCGAGGCGGGCGAGATTGTTTTGGCCGGCGTCGATCCAGAACGTGTCAGCGTTCAAAATGTAGAACGGCGCCGGCCCGAGCAGCGGCAAGGCGCGGACGATGCCGCCGCCGGAATCGAGCAGGGCGTCGCGCTCGTCGGAGACGACGATCTCGGGCGACGTCCATCCGGCGAGATGGGCGATCAGCATGTCCGGCAGGTAATGCACATTGACGATCGCGCGTTCGACGCCCGCCCCGGCAAGGCTGTCGAGGCCGCGGTCGATCAGCGCCTTGCCGGCGATCCTGACGAGCGGCTTCGGCAGCGTGTCGGTGATCGGGCGCATGCGCTTGCCGAGACCGGCCGCCAGCACCATCGCCACCCTCGGCGTCGCATTCGGCATCCTGCGCGTCACGGTTTCGTCCGCGCGATGCCGGCGTGCTCGAAAAAGCCGCGAACGGTGTCGAGTGCCGGGTGCGCCAGCGATCTCGCGACATAGTCGCGGATGCGCGGCAGGTGCTTCCGATAATGCGGCTTGCCGTCGCGCACGTCGAGCCGAACGAAGATGCCGAGAACCTTCGAGTTGCGCTGCGCCGCCATGATCGCATAGGCCGCGTCGAAGGAATCGCGGTCGAAATAGCCGGCAGCCACGCGGGCGGCGCAATAAGCTTCGACGATCGTGCGCTCCAGCTCCGGCGAAATCGTCACGCGGGCATCCTGGGCAAGCGAAGCGACGTCATGGGCGGACGGCCCCCACAGCGCATCCTGAAAGTCGATGATGCCGAGCCGGTCATGGCCGGCACGCTCGCCGCGCCAGATGATGTTCGGCGAGTGGAAATCGCGCAGCACCAGGCTCTTTTCCGCCCCGTCGAGATGCGCAAAGACCGGACGCCAGGCGGCGGCGAAGGCGAGCCGGTCCTCGACCCGCACGGCACGGCCAGTCTCGGCTGGGAGATACCAGTCAAGCAGCAGTTCCGTTTCGATCGAGAGCGCGGCGTGATCATAATCCGGCAAATGATGCGCGACTCCGGGCGCCGCCTCCATGTCGCGCGGCCAGTCGATAGCGTGGATCGCGGCAAGCAGTTCGGCGGCGGCGATATAGCGTTCGGCGACAGGCAGCCCCTGCGCGTCCAGCAGGCTGCCGTCGCCGAGATGCTCGATCAGCAGCAGGCCGCGGTCGAGATCCTGGGCGTATATGTCGGGCGCCGAGAATCCGTGCGCCTTCAGCGCGCGCCCGATCGCCACGAAGGGCGTCACCGATTCGGCCAGATGGGCGATCCGGCTGTAGGGCTTGCCGTCGCGGATCGGCGGGCCGTCCGGCTGGCGCGCGGCGTTCATCAGGATGCGGGTCGCCAAGCCGTCGATAGCCGCCGTCTCGTAGGCGCGCGTCGAGGCATCGCCGAGCAGGAATGTGCGCGTCGCGCCGGCCATGCCCGCCGCGTCGAGGAAGTCACGGATGTCGAGCGAGCGCCGGATGCGCTTCATGGCGGCGATGGGCGCTTCGATCGTCGCCTTCCTGCCGTCGCCCTCGTGCGCGAGTTCGATGGCGATGGCGTCCACGGGCAGGCGGCCCGCGGCGCGTTCCGGCCATTCGACCAGCGCGACGCCATCCTCTGTCGCCTCGTCGAAACCGAGTTCCTCGAGATCGGCGGCCCCTGCCAGCCGGTAGAGGTCGAAATGCTGCACCGGGATGCGCGCCTCGTAAGCCTGCACTAGCGTGAAGGTGGGGCTCGGCACGTCGATCACCGGATCGCCGACGAGCGCCCGGATGAAGCCGCGCGCCAGCGTGGTCTTGCCGGCGCCGAGATCGCCGGACAGCGCGAACACGTCGCCAGCTTTCGCAGCGGCCGCGAGGTCGGCGCCGAGGCGCGCCGTCGCGGCATCGTTGTCGAGCGTCAGGATGAGCGTGTCGGTCGTCATCTATTCCGCGGCGGGCCGCATCCGATCGGTCGCCGGCGGGAAACGGCAGATGACCGTCGTGCCCTGGCCAGGCGCCGTGACGAAGGACACCGCGCCGCCATGCAGCTCGACGAAGCTCTTAACGATCGACAGGCCAAGTCCCGCGCCGCGCCGCCGGCCGCCATTGGCGCGCGACTCGAAGCGGCGGTAGACGGTGTCGAGCACTTCCGGCGGAATGCCCGGACCGTCGTCGTGCACGGAAAACTCGACTTCGCCCGCGTTGCCGCGGCAGGTGAGCTGGATGGTGCCGTTGTCCGGCGCGTAGTTCACCGCGTTGGAAAGCAGGTTGAAGAGCACCTGGCGGACGCGGTTTTCGTCGGCATGGAAGCTGCGCGGCGCGGCCGACAGGTCGACGTCGAGCTTGATGCCATGCTCGCGCAGGCGCTCGGCGATAAGATCCGACGCCGAAGCGACGATGCGGTCCACGTCGATCTCGCCGATGTCGAGCTCCATGATGCCGGCATCGACGGTCGCCAGATCGAGGATGTCGTTGACGATGGTGAGCAGCACCGAGGAAGACGAGCCGATGTGGCCCAGATAATCGCGCTGCTTGGGCGAGAGCGGGCCGGTCTCGGGCAGCGCCAGAAGCTCGGTGAAGCCGATGATGTTGGTCAGCGGCGAGCGCAGTTCGTAGGACACGTGCTGCACGAAATCGTTCTTCAGCTGGTCGGCCATCTGCAGGGCCTCGTTCTTGTCCTTCAGCGCGCGCTCGACATTCACGGTGTCGGTGACGTCGACGAAGGTCATCATCACCTGGCCGTTCGGCAGCTGGATCAGCGCGAAGCGCAGGATCGAGCCGTCGCTCATCTCGGCCTGGCCGTGCCGGTCGCGCCGCTCGTCCGAGAAACCCGTCACGTCGGCAACGAAATCCGGCCAGGGGCTGTCCTTGGCGTAGAGATCGCAGGCGCCGCGGATCGTCGCGATATGCGTGTTCGGCCGCGCCAGTTCCTCCGACAGGCCCCACAGCTTGGCGAAGGCCGGGTTGGACAGCCGCAGCCTGCCGTCCGGGCCGAACACGGCGACGCCCTCGGCCAGATTGTCGAGCGTTTCGCCCTGCACGCGCACCGCGGCGTTGTAACGACTCTCCAGGTCCATCTTCTCGGTCAGGTTCTCGAACACCCAGGTCACGCCGCCGGCCGGATGCGGGTTGGCGACGACGCGGATGGTGCGGCTGTCGGGCAGGTGCCACCAGTCCTCGCGCGATTCGACGGCGCGGTAGGCGGCCAGTACGCCTTCCTTCCAGCGCCGCCACTCGGGCTGCTCGGGGATCTTGCCGTCGGTGCGCAGCCGGTCGAGCAGCAGCGCGTTGGCCGGCGCGCTATCGAGGAAGCCGGAGTCCAGGTCCCAGAGCTTCTGGAATGCCTGGTTGTAGAAGCGCAGCTTCTCCTGCGCGTCGAAAATCGCAACCGCCGTCGTCAGCTGGTCGAGCGTCTCGGAATGGCTGCGCTGGACCTTCGACAGTTCCTCGCGCACGCCCTCGATCTCGCTGCGGTCGGCGGCGATGCCGGCGGAGGCCTCCTGGCCGGTGAAATTGGTCACCGCGAGCAGGCGGCGGTCGCCGCGGATCACGGTCGAGACCGTCTGTTCGTAGACGCGGTGGTCGCGGCCATGCTGGGCGATCGTCTCGCGCACCGGTGTGCCGAGCAGTTCCTTGCCATCGCGCACCGCTTCGGCCGGACCGGCGGCTTCGACCGCGGTCGCGTAGGCCGTGTTGACCCAGCGCAGCCGGCCATCGCTCTCGCGCAGCCAGAACGGCATCGGCAGGGCGTCGATCAGGCCGCGCACGCTGTCATATTCGGCGGCGAGCGCGGCATGTTCCGCCTTCAGCCGCGCGTGCGCCTTCTGGGCGTCTGACAGCGAAACGAAGCGGACCACCGAAGTGGTCGCGGAGACGCGGCCGTGCACTTCCAGCAGCGAGCCGTGCTGCGTCTCGGCGACGAGCTCGAAGGTCGTGCCCCTGGCGCGCAGATCGGCGATGGCGCGCTCCAACGCCGTGGCGGAGCGCGAGGTCAGCCAGCGACCGAAAGCGAGGAAGGCGCCGCGTTCCTCGGGGATGCCGGCGGCAAGGCCGAGCGAGCCGACCAGATTAGGCTTGGTGCGGTCCTTCATCCAGACGATGAGCCGCTGGTCTTTAAGATTGAGCAGCGCGTCGGAGCGCTGCAGCGAGGTGCTCAGCTCGGCGATGCGGCCGCGCAGTTCCAGATTGTCGGCGGCGATGCGGCCGCGCTCGCGGATCAGCCAGATGGCCGACAGCAGGGCCGCGCCCATGACGCCGGCGAACACGGCGACCTGGATGACCTCGAAGGTGCCGACCGTCATTCCGTCGGCGAGCTGGAGCACGCTCGCCCGTTCCGCGGCCGACGCCTGGGCGATGCCGAGCGACAGCAATCCCGCCGCGCCGGCGAACGGGTGCCTGAGCGCATAGATGCCGCGCCGCGCGCTGTCCCGCGCGATCGGTCTGTGCGAATCCTTCGTGCTGCGGCCGCCCCCGCGCGCCGCATCCGTCGGGCTTTCCCCGGGCATGCCGTCATCCTCTCCGCCGCACGCGTCACGCCGTCCGTCGCGCTGCCGGCTGGCCCCGGGTCGCCCTGCCGGGAATCCCCCGACCGGGCGCACACCTGAAGGCGGACCCTGACTGCCGGAGAACCCAAACTGATCGCCGAAGGAGGCACCGCCGTGCCGGTAGCGTCGCGAATCACTTCACATTAGCGACAAGGGGAATCGGCGGGAAGAAGTTTTCCGCCAAAAATGATGCCGGGCGAAAAGTCAATCGCCCGGCATCAATATCGTGTGTCAGTTGAGCTCTAGGTTAATAGCGGTAGTGTTCCGGCTTGAAAGGGCCGGTCTGCGTGACGCCGATATAGGCAGCCTGTTCGGTGCTAAGCTCGGTCAGCTTGGCGCCGAGCTTGGCGAGGTGCAGGCGGGCGACCTTTTCATCGAGGTGCTTGGGCAGCACGTAGACCTGGTTTCCATACTGGCCCTGCTTGGTCCACAATTCGATCTGCGCCATCACCTGGTTGGTGAACGAGGCCGACATCACGAAGCTCGGGTGGCCGGTCGCATTGCCGAGATTGAGCAGGCGGCCTTCCGACAGAAGGATCATGCGCTTGCCGCCGGGGAACTCGATCATGTCGACTTGCGGCTTGACGTTGATCCATTTGAAATTGCGCAGCGCGGCGACCTGGATCTCGTTGTCGAAGTGGCCGATATTGCCGATGATCGCCATGTCCTTGAACATGCGCATGTGCTCGAGCGTGATGACGTCCTTGTTGCCGGTCGTCGTGATGACGATGTCGGCGGTCGGCGCCGCGTCTTCCAGCGTGACCACCTCGAACCCGTCCATCGCCGCCTGCAGTGCGCAGATCGGATCGACTTCCGTCACCTTCACGCGGGCGCCGGCGCCCTTCAGAGAGGCGGCCGAACCCTTGCCGACGTCGCCGTAGCCGCAGACGACCGCCACCTTGCCGGCCATCATCACGTCGGTGCCGCGGCGGATGCCGTCGACCAGCGATTCCTTGCAGCC
Source organism: Mesorhizobium sp. (assembly GCA_030698645.1). Classification (GTDB taxonomy): domain Bacteria; phylum Pseudomonadota; class Alphaproteobacteria; order Rhizobiales; family Rhizobiaceae; genus Mesorhizobium_A. Next base: position 1,319 of record JAUYMV010000617.1, on the reverse strand, counting down.
ATATTTATTGTCGAACTTTGACTTGGTCACGCTGTCGTTGACGTTGATTGCCGGGAAGGGCAGCAGGCCCTTCTTCTGCAGTTGGTAGAGGCGGTTGACGCCGGTCGTCGTCTCTTCCGTCACGCCCTTGATGGAGTCGCGGTTCTTGGTGAAGAAGCCCGGCGTCGCCTTCATGCGCTTCTTGATCTGCGCGAAGAGTATCTCCTCCTCTTCATTGCCCGGGTTGGACAGCACATCCTCGCCGGCCTCGGCGCGTGCGCCGATCAGGATGTACATCGTGGCGTCGCCGCCATCGTCGAGGATCATGTTGGTGGTGCCGCCGTCGGCCCACTGGAAGATCTTGTCGGTGTATTCCCAGTACTCGGCCAGGTTTTCGCCCTTGATGGCGAAGACCGGGGTGCCGGTGGCGGCAATCGCCGCGGCGGCGTGGTCCTGGGTCGAGAAGATGTTGCACGAGGCCCAGCGCACCTCGGCGCCGAGCGCCTGGAGCGTCTCGATCAGCACCGCGGTCTGGATCGTCATGTGCAGCGAGCCGGAAATACGCGCGCCCTTGAGCGGCTTGGTGGTGCCGAATTCCTCCCGCGACGCCATCAGGCCGGGCATTTCGGTCTCGGCGATCTCGATCTCCTTGCGGCCCCAGTCCGCAAGCTTGATGTCGGCAACCACGTAGTCTTTGTTCTGAGCCATTGGATTCTCCATGAAATGCGCGGCCAACCGCGCTGTTCCGGATCGTTTCGATGGAAACAGGCAGGCCCGATTGCCGGCTTCCCTAGCAGAAGGCCGGCCCACGGACAATGGGATATAAAGAAATCTTTATCCGTCTATGTCCCGTCGGACTGCCGCCGGATCAGGCTTCTTCGCCGAATTTGTCTGCGATCAGCGTCTCCAGCGCCTGCATGACCTCGGCGGCCTGCGGTCCGCTCGCCGTCACGGTGATGCAACAGCCGGGGCTGGCCGCCAGCATCATCAGCCCCATGATCGAGGTGCCGCCGACCGAGCTGCCATCCTTGCCGACGGTGACGGTGGCGTCGTAGGCATTCACCGTCTGGACGAATTTCGCCGATGCGCGCGCATGCAGGCCGCGCTGGTTGACGATCGGCAGTTCGCGCACGATCGCCTGCGGCTCGGAACCGGCATCTGCCTCGGCACTACCGGTCGCAATGCTCATTTTCCGCTCAGAAGCTGACTGGCCACGTTGATGTATTTTCGCCCGGCCGCCTGCGCGCCCTCGAGCGATTCCGCCATATTGTCGCCGGTGCGGATGCTCGTCAGTTTGATCAGCATCGGCAGGTTCATGCCGGCGATGACCTCGGCGCGCC
>JAUYMV010000753.1 GCA_030698645.1 Mesorhizobium sp. | reverse complement strand
GAGCACTTCGGTGCGCTGCAGGTGACGTATTTCCGTCGCGACGCGCTCGACCGAGGAGGCGATGACGCCGAGCGTGGCGAAGAACATGGCGTGGCGGTCGCGCGGGATGACTTGCGTCGACACCGGCTCCGCCTTGAGCCCGAGCTTTGCCGCGACATGCTCCTCGACGCGCGGATCGATATTGGCGAAGGTGCCGACGGCGCCCGAAATGGCGCAGACCGCAACCTCGGCACGCGCATTGACCAGCCGCTCGCGGGCGCGCGCGAATTCGGCGAAGGCTTGCGCCAGCTTGACGCCAAAGGTGGTGGGCTCGGCGTGGATGCCGTGCGAACGGCCGATCGTCACCGTATCCTTGTGCTCGAAGGCGCGGACCTTCAGCGCGGCGAGCACCGCGTCGATGTCGGCGAGCAGCAGGTCCGCCGCGCGCACGAGCTGCACGCTGAAACAGGTGTCGAGCACGTCGGACGAGGTCATGCCCTGATGGATGAAACGCGCGTCCGGGCCGACGAAATCCGCCAGATGGGTGAGAAACGCGATGACGTCATGCTTGGTGACGCGTTCGATCTCGTCGATCGCCGCGACGTCGAAGACCGCCGCATTGCCCTTTTCCCAGATGGTCTTCGCCGCCTCCCTGGGGATCACGCCGATCTCGGCCAGCGCATCACAGGCATGTGCCTCAATCTCGAACCAGATGCGGTAGCGCGTCTCGGGCGACCAGATGGCAACCATTTCGGGCCGCGAATAGCGGGGGATCATGAGCGGTCCTGCCATGCCTGAGAACTCTTGCCCGGCTCCTAGCAGAGCGAGGCCGATTGCTCAACGTTTGGCGCGCGTGTGCCATAGCGAAACGGCGAAGAGCGCCAGCAGTCCGAACGGCACGAACAGCCGCATTCCGAGCACCAGGAACTGATAGAGCGCGGCGAGCGTCGTGAAGAAGAACTGAAAATACCATTCGATGCTGAACGGCCCGCCGTGCCAGGTGGAATAATAGAGCCGGTAGTGCATGGCGAAGAGCAGGCTCGTGGCGCCGATACTCGCAACCGCGAAGCAGAAGAACGCCGCCGTGAAGGCCGTGTCCGGCCGGGCACGCGACAGCAGCCGCGCCAGATAGAGGCCGGGCGGAAACGCGATCACCCCGCCCGCCGCGTAGAGCGCGCCAACCCTGCCGATGTTGTCGATGGCCACCCAGCCCTCGAGCAGCAGCGTCAGCACGGCCGACAGGCCAAGCGCCATTCCCCACGCCAGGCTGCCGGCGATCGTCACCTTCCATCGGGGCAACGCGTCCGCCAGGGCGCGCCGCATACCGCCTGGGCCTGCCGACCCGATCGACGACTTGCTCGATGCGCCCGCGCGGCGCTTCGGCGTGTTCATGGCCGGGCCGTCGCCCTGAAACGGTTCGATCTGACCATTAGGCGCCCTACAGGCTGCCCGTGACCGCGATCCAGCGATAGTCCGGTCCTTCGAAGCCCATGCTCCGGACCGCGATCAGGACCGCGAATTTCGGTGCGCCATTGTCGTTGATCCAGGTCTGGATTCCGCCGATCCGGTAGCCATTCGGGCACCGGCGCGATGCCGGAACCGAACCGTCCTCATGCACCACGGTCGTGACCCCGCCATGCGTGGCATTGATGCGGGTCAGCCGGAATCCCATGATGTCGCCAAGATTCTCGCAAGCCACGGGTGCGATCAGCGGAAATTCCTCGAGCCGGAACTCCAACGGCGGATCGACCGGCGCGAACACCGGCCGCGGATTGACCGACATGCGGGTGGGGTCGGCCGAATATTCGGTGATCGCGTTGAACCCGGCCAGAAAGCCTGGATTGGCGGCCAGGACGGTCGCCGGGACGATCCGCTCGCCTTTCGCCGCCGATTGCGCCCGCGCATTGGCGATCGCACCGATGTCGTCCTCGAGACGGATACGGATCGGCGACCCGGCGACAAACCGATCGGTCGACGTGTCGATGTAGAAACGGTTGGAGTAGGCGTCGCCGGACCCATCCAGTTCGCCATATTCCTCGAATGCGAAGATGCCTCCATCCGCGCTGAAGCCCAGGATGTCGAGATTGGCCACGTCGCCGGCGCGCGCGGCGCCGGGGACAATGAGCACGGCGGCGAGTGCAAGGCGTCGAAGCAGATGCATCGGGATCTCCTGGATCGGGAATCGCCTCAATCTAGCACGTCGCGCGTCGTTGCGTCGGGTTGCCGAGCCCGGTTGCTGGAATTGCCTGCCTTAGCGCGCCGACGACCAGACCGGAAACAGGTCGTTTTCGGCCGGGGTCGCGGCAAACACCGCGCGCGCGATGGCCCGCGCCATCGTCGCGCCGGCCGCGGCAAAGAGGTCGAGCGCGTTGTCATGGTCGAGCGCGACGTTGCAGCGCCCGGTGGCGAGAGCGAAGATCAGGTCGCCGTCGATCGGTGTGTGCACCGGCCAGATGGCGCGCGCGAAGCCGTCATGCGCGGCGATCGCCAGCCGTTTGGCTTCGGCCTTCGAGAGCTTCGCATCGGTGGCGATGACCGCGATGGTCGTGTTGCCGCCCGCGCGCGCCTGCTCGCGGAACTTCAGCCGGATGTCGGCGGCGTCGGCGGGCATCGGATGCGGCAGGCCGAGCCCGCCGAACTCGTCGCCGAGTTCGAACGGCGCGGCCCAGAAGTGCCGGGTATTGCCGACCGTGACCGATCCGGTCGGGTTGGCCGCGACCAGGGCCGAGACCGTGATGCCGCAGTCGAGCAGCGTGGAGGCCGAGCCCAGCCCGCCCTTGAGACCGGCCGTCAGCGCGCCGATGCCGGCGCCAGCCGTGCCGATGTCGAACGCGACCCGCGCGGCCATCGCCGCCTCGTAACCGAGTTCCCGGTAGGGCGGATAGCGGCCCCAGTCCTTGTCGCCGCCATTCTGAAGGTCGAACAGGATGGCCGCGGGCACGATCGGGATCAGGTTTTCGCGCACGCGAAAGCCGATGCCCTGTTCGCGCAACGCCGCCTGGACGCCGGACGCCGCATCGAGCCCGAAGGCGGAGCCGCCGGACAGCACGATCGCATTGATCGCCTCGACGGAATTGTGCGGCTCGAGCAGATCGGTTTCCCGCGTGCCCGGCGCGCCGCCGAGCACCTGCACGGCCGCAACGGCTGTGTCGTCGCAGAGAATTGCCGTCACGCCCGACTTCAGCACCGGGTCGCCCGAGTGGCCGACGCGCAGTCCGGCGACGTCGGTGAGGAGATTGGTCGGTCCGGGGCGAAACGGCATGCTGTTCAGTCCACTTCGATGAAGGCGCCGCCCTGATAGCGGTAGAGCCGATAGGGATTGTCGGTGCGGTCGCCCTTGGCGTCGAAACCGATGGGGCCGAAGATCGTCTGGAACTCCTCGGCGAGGAGCACATCGAGGAGCCCGGCATCGGTCGATTTGGCGACCGACAGCGCCTGCGCGGCGACTTCGACCGACGCATAGGCCGGCAAAACATAGCCGTCCGGCTCGATTCCGGCGGCCCGGAACGACGCGACCACCGCCGGATCGGCAATCTCCGCCGCTTCCGGCAGGCCGATCATCAGCGTGCCGTCGGCGAGATCGACGCCCTCGGATACGGAACGCAGCACCTCGCCGCCCGCGATGGTCACCAGATAGCCGATTTCGGCCGCGTCACGCCCGAGAATCGCCAGGTCTGCGCGGTCGCCGGCGGCGAAGACATGCGTCGCGCCGGATTTGCGCAGGCGCCCGGCGAGCCCGATCTGGTTGTCCAACTGCGGCCGGAACGTATCAATGAAGACCGGTTTGAGGCTCTGGGCTTCGATGGCGATGCGAAATCCCTCCGACAACTCGCGCGAATAGATCGTGCCGTCGTCGATGATGGCGAAAAGTTCGCCGCGCCAGAGCCTGCCGAGAATGTTCGCCGCCGCCTGTATTTCGGCATCCGCCCGGGGCGCGGTGCGCACCACGGGCCAGCCGGTCTTGCCCTTCCGGCCGGTCAGGCTGTCGGTGCGCACACCGGTCGCGATCACCGGAATGCCGGCGTCTTTCAGGATCGGCAGCGCGGCCTCGATCGATTCGGTGCACAAGAAGCCGGTCACGACCTCGACCTTGGCGGCGACGAACTGCCGGGCGGCCGCGGCGCCGCCCTCCACCGTGCACGCATCGTCGGCGATCTCGACCGTAATTGAGCGAGCATTAGCAGCCGCTTCGGCGCCGTTCTTCATTTGCAGGCCCAGAAGCGCCGATGGCCCGGTGAGCGGCGCGGCGACGCCGATCGCCTGTGCCCGCGCCGCGACCGCGGCCGTCAGCGCGAGGCAGGCAAGGACGAGGATCAGGCATGCGTGGCGCATGATGGCCGAAGGGTTGGGCGGCTCGGCGAACGAGTGGCCAGAAACGATGCCGAACTCGTAACGGCTCGACGGGAGCGGCGCAACTCGCTCCGCTCTCGGCGCTGGCCATAATCGACGCAGGCCGTGGCGCTTGTGACTTGCGCGTCCGCGCCTATATTCGGTCTCGCACAATGGAATCCCACCTTGCTGAAAAAAACCGAGATCGACTCCCAGCTCTATCGTGACGCGATGGCGCGCTTCGCCGGCGCCGTCCATGTGGTGACCACCGACGGCCCGGCCGGCCGGCGCGGCACGACGGTCATCGCCGCCTGTTCGGTCTCCGACAAGCCGCCGATGATCCTGGTCTGCCTCAACCGCGAGAATCTCGCCAACGAACTGTTCGCCACGAACGGCGTCTTTGCGTTGAACACGCTATCGATGCGGCATCTCGACCTCGCCAATGCCTTTTCGGGACTGACCGCCGCGACGCAGGAGGAACGCTTCGCCCATGGCGAATGGCTGAAGCTCGCCACCGGCGCGCCGGTGCTCACCGACGCCATGGCCAGCCTCGACTGCGAGGTGGTGGATCACAAGGACATGGCGACGCATCGCGTCATCTTCGGCAAGGTGACATCGATCCGCATCGGCGATAGCCTCGCGCCGCTGATGTATTTCAACCGCGCCTATCACGGACTCTGATCGCGTGGGCGCGTCCTCGTCTTACCCCGAACGGCGGCCTTCATGTCAGACATGACCCCACGCGCCTTCCCCGAGTCGATCGACGCGACGCTCGACATGCTGCAGGACGCCGACTATGTCGCCGACCGCTCGCTCGCCACGGTGCTTTTTCTCGCGCTGCGCATGCGCCGTCCGCTGTTCCTCGAGGGCGAGGCCGGCGTCGGCAAGACCGAGATCGCCAAAGTGCTGGCTTCCTCCCTTGGCCGCCGACTGATCCGCCTGCAGTGCTACGAGGGCCTCGACGTCTCGTCGGCGGTCTACGAGTGGAACTACGCCGCGCAGATGATCGAGATCCGCATGGAGGAAGCGGCCGGCTCTGTCGACCGCAAGGACATGGAGAAGAACGTCTTCTCGGAAAAATATTTGATCCGGCGGCCGGTGCTCGATGCGCTGACCGGCGCCAAGGGCGCGGCGCCGGTCTTCCTGATCGACGAACTCGACCGCACCGACGAGGCCTTCGAGGCGTTCCTGCTCGAAATCCTGTCCGACTATCAGGTCACCGTCCCCGAACTCGGCACGATCAAGGCCGAGGAGCCGCCGATCGTCATCATCACCACCAACCGCACTCGTGAAATCCACGACGCGCTGAAGCGGCGCTGTCTCTATCACTGGGTCGACTATCCGAACGCCGAGCGCGAGCTCGAAATCGTCCGCCGGAAGGTGCCGCAGGCCAACAAGCGCCTGTCGGAGGAAGTCGTCCGATTCATCCAGAAGCTGCGCCAGATCGAGCTGTTCAAGGTGCCGGGCGTCGCCGAGACGATCGACTGGGCCGGCGCCCTGACGGAGCTGGATAAGGTGGCGCTCGACCCGGAGACGGTGTCCGACACGATCGGCGTGCTGCTCAAATATCAGGACGACATCGCCCGCATCGAGCAGGGCGAAGGCCGCCGCATCCTCAAGGAAGTCCAGGCGGAGCTTGCCTCCGCGGCCGAGTGACCGCCGTGCCGAAAGCCGCTTCGACAGTGCCGCGTGAAGCCGTCCCGGACGGGCGGATCGCCGACAACATCGTCTACTTCGCCCGCGCGCTCCGCAAATCCGGCATGCGGGTCGGTCCGGCCGCGGTCATCGATGCGATCGACGCGGTCCTGGTCGCCGGCATCGGCACGCGCGACGATTTCTACTGGACGCTGCACGCCGTGCTGGTGACCCGGCACGAGGACCATGCGGTCTTCGACGAGGCGTTCCGCCTGTTCTGGAAGTCGCGCGAACTGATCGAGAAGATGCTGGCGATGTTTTCGCCGGTGGCGCCGAACATGCGCGAGAAGCAGAAGCCGCGCGCCGCCGAAAACCGCGTCAGCCAGGCGATGTTCGAGGGCCACCAGAAAAATGCCAGGCCGGAGGAAGTGCCCGAAGTCGAGGTCGATGCGCGCCTGACCTTTTCCGGCAACGAGGTGCTGCGCGAGAAGGATTTCGCGCAGATGTCGGCGCGCGAGATCGACGAGGCCAAGCAGGCCATCGCCAGGCTGAACCTGCCGATCGACCTGGTGCGCACGCGGCGGTTCAAGTCGGACCCGCGTGGCGGGCGGATCGATCCGCGCGCCATGATGCGCACCTCGCTCAGGACCGGCGGCGAACTGATCCTGCCGAAATTCCGGCGGCCGCGCGAAATCCACCCGCCGCTGGTGGTGCTTGCCGACATTTCCGGCTCGATGAGCCAGTACACGCGGATCTTCCTGCATTTCCTGCACGCGCTGACTGAAAAGAGGCGGCGCGTGCACACCTTCGTCTTCGGCACGCGACTGACCAATCTGACGCGGCAGATGCGCCACCGCGATCCGGACGCGGCGCTTGCCGACTGCGCGGGCGCGGTGAAGGACTGGTCCGGCGGCACACGCATCGGCGAGACGCTGCGCGAGTTCAACCGGCTGTGGTCGCGCCGGGTCTTGAGCC
>JAUYMV010000750.1 GCA_030698645.1 Mesorhizobium sp. | reverse complement strand
GCGAGACTTTGGTGCAGATCGCGCTGGAGCGGCTGATGCAGGGCCGCACAACCCTCGTAATCGCGCATCGCCTCGCGACCGTGCTCAAGGCCGACCGCATCCTGGTGATCGACGGCGGCATGATCGTCGAGGAAGGCACGCATCGGAGCCTGGTCGAGCAGGGCGGCATCTATGCGCGCCTGGCCCGGCTGCAGTTCGAGACGGGAGCGAACGCGTTCCGCAAGGCGGCGGAGTAGCCGCGCGCGCCCGCAAGTCGCTACTCCGTGGACGGTGCGACATAGGTGAAGTCGAACGTCCATTTGGAGTTCTCGGACATCTCATCGAGGGTCCTCAGGTACTTCCCGAGATAGGCCGCCGGAATCCGATCGGTCAGTGTGATGAAGTTCCACGTCACCTCGAACGTCGTGTCCGTCGCCGACGTGACGGTCGACAGGATCGCGAACGGGCTGGCGACCATCTCCGAATCTGCGGGCGCGGAAAAGCGAGCCTTGAGGTTTTGGACCGACGACTTGTGCTGCTTGAAAAATGGATGTCCGAGCCAGATCGGCGCCGTGCGGCCCACTCTGCTGGGCGTCGGCAGTTCGGTAAGGCCAAAGTCGCCCTTCAGGGGAAAGTCCTTGGCAAGATCGTCGGCGGCGAGATCGTCCGCTGTCAGTTCGTAGCGTTCGGCGACGATGACGACATTGGCGTCCCGGTCGTCGGTCGTCTGCAGGGAGGCGACGCTGCGAATGCCGGGATACTGGCCGTTGTAGTATCTGACGTAGTCGTCCGAGATCTTGGCGATCGACTCGCGCCTCAGGCGGTAGCGCATCGTATCGGCGGCAGCGCCGAGATAGGTCGTCTTGACGCCGAGGGTGAGCGGCGCGCCGGCGGCATCCGGAAATGTGAACGTCTCCGCGACGGAGACGGTCGGCTTCAACAGCGGCTTTGAGGGGATGGGCTCGAGTTGCGCGCCGGTCCGCTCAAGAGGCAGTGCGTAGCCATAGGTTGGCGGCGCCAGGTCCTCGGCGCGTCCGCCCTGGAGGTAGACGGTCGGGTCGATCCAGTAGACCTCCGCGCCAATGACGGCCTTGACGATCATGTGGTCGAACAGGGGGATGCCCGGCAGCCGGTCGCGCAGGGCCGGCCCTTCGTCGATATCCGTCAGCGCGACGCTTGCCGTTATGCCGAGACGGGCAAGCGCCGTGGCCAGCAGGAGCGACTTGTCCTTGCAGTCGCCGAACCCGCTGGCGAGGACTTCGGCCGGCGGCCGCGGAATGTGGCTGCCGGAGCCGATCGACAGGCTGACATAGCGGATATCGTCCTGGACCAGCCGCGATGTCTCGACGAGGCGATCGTCGGGCTTCGGAAACCTGGCGGCGATCGTATCCAGTCGCGCGACGAAGGCGGCGGGCAGTTCCTTGTCCAGCCGGTAGTGCGGCAAGGTCACGTCCACGACGTCCTGCCAGTCGGTCGTGGAGGACATCTCGATATAGCCATATGCCGGGATGTCGGGCGGCAGATTGGGCTGTGCGATGACCGGCGCCTCGTTTCTCCGCTCCCAGACATAGACCGTCGAGTCGCCACTGGTCTCGACTCTCGGCTTGAGATCAAGTTCCTTGCTGCGAAAATGCAGCGGCTTGTCTGCCGGCCAGATCGCCTTGATCCGGCTGCGCGCAAGCGGGACGGACCACTCGACCGTAAATGTGAGGTGAACGAGGCCGCCGCCCAGCACGGGCTTTC
>JAUYMV010000749.1 GCA_030698645.1 Mesorhizobium sp. | reverse complement strand
CCAGAGCGACACCGGCAGCGGATCGCGCAGATGCGCGCAGCCGCCCTTGGCGCCGGCCCAGATGATCTGTTCGGTGAGCAGGATTTCGGCGTCGTGCGGAACACGGCCCGAGCAGGTCATCAGCGTGATGTCGAGCCCGCGGTCGTCCAGGCGCTTGCGCAGGTTGCCGCTCTGGTCGATCACCACATCGACGGCGATCGAGGGATGCGAGCGCGCGAAGCGCTTCAGCACGTCGGGCAGCACACGCTCGCCATAGTCGTCGGGCGAACCGAGCCGCACCACGCCCTGGATGTCCGGCACGATGAACTTCGACACCGCCTCACGGTTTATCGCCAGCAGCCGACGCGCATAACCGATCAGCACCTCGCCATCGGCCGTCAGCGCCACCGAGCGCGCGTCGCGCGTCAGAAGGGTGCGGCCGAGAATCTCTTCCAGCTTCTTGATCTGCATCGACACGGCCGACGGGGTGCGGAACACCGCATTGGCGGCGAGCGTGAAGCTGCCGGTTTCGGCGATCGCCACGAATGTCCGCAAGATGTCCAGTTCGAGCAGCGGCAGCGGGTGGTTCAGCGGGGCGTTCATGTTGGGTTCCGTTCAGATTAGTTGATCCAAAGCATCATTTCATTTCGTTTGATTGAACATGACGTTGGGTCGATAGTCAAGCCCATGGAGAGGCGCGACCCGCCCTTTCGACAATCTGGAGGAAGAGACCATGTCCATTCTGAACGCCCTGTCCCGTTTCGCCAGCCGGCACCGCGCCCGCCGCATCCGCGCCCGCACGCTGCGGCAGATCGGCGACCTGCCGCACTTCATGCAAAAGGACATCGGATTTCCCGATGGCGACGGTTTCGGCGAAGAAATCCGCAATCGCGCGCCTTATGCCTCTGAAAGGCCGCAATGATCGGGCCATCGAACGTGCGGATGGTGCACTGCAACAAGGCAGATGCACATCGCGGCGGCGATCGATCCCCTTCCGGAAACCGAAGAGCCGCTCGCCGCAATAAAACTGAAACAGAATCCGCCTAATCAGCGGGCACCAGATGGACCGCCGGCAATCCCGGCCGGCGCGAAATCGAGAAACACAATGGAGCCTGAAATGTCTATCCTGTCGTCCATCGGCCGTTTTGCAGCCGAATACCGCGCGGCCCGTTCGCGCTACCTGACCGAGCGTTCCGTCCGCGCGCTTCCCTCTGAAATCCAGAAGGATATCGGCTGGCCGGACTCGTATCGCCACAACACGACCAACAAGGTCGTCACCGGCGGCTGGTACTGATCCATGCGCCAACCGACGGATCGCGGTCCCGCCTCTGCAGTGTCTGCCCGCGGCGGGACCCTTCCGCGTGATGAAGTATTCGCAGCTCACAGCCGAAGCCTTGCTTCGAGCAGCCATGCGCGTGTCGCATGACGCATATGAGCAAGCCGCACGGCTGACGCTTTCAAACCTTAACGTATTGTAAAAATTTCATTTTTTCTGCTCCGTAGCGCGATTTCCCCTTCCGGCATGTCGCATTTCAAATGGTCCGCTTCGCTTTCGACGCTGCAGGATTTCATGCAAGCGCCTATATAAGCGGCATGAAAAGAGCTGCTTGACGCCCAGAAGCGCCGGTCGCTCCGAGTAAACCCTCATTTGCTTGGAGACGTGTCATGAAATTCTTCGCCCAGTTCTTCCGCGCCCGCAAAGGCAACATGGTCACCACCATGGAGCGCCAGCGCCTCGGCCGCACCATGCCCGGCCAGACCGGCGCGGTCGCCGCCAACCGGCTCGGCTTCTTCATCGGCTGATCGCCTTCGGCCCGGGCACCCGTCCCGTTTCGACGAAATGATGCACGTCCCGCGAAACCCACCGGTCTCGCGGGACGTGTCTGTTTGGCACGCGGAACGCGTCGACGGACCAAGCCTTCGCCCGATGTCGCAAATGATGATGCATCCGGCGCAAACAAATTGACATTCCAACCCTTTCCGGATGACACTTTGCCGATCGCGACAGGATATCCTGCCGGTTGGTAGCCAGTTTTTCGGGGGTGTCTGTGACCGTAAAGCAAGCGATTAGACGTTCGATCGTTTTCTTCCTCGTCCCTGATTTCACCATGATCGCCTTCGCGACAGCGCTCGAACCGCTGCGCTCGGCCAACCGCATGCTCGGCTTCGAGGCCTATCGTTGGCGGCTTGCCAGCGCCGACGGCAAGCCGGTCAAGGCGTCGAGCGGCGTCGAATGCGCCGTCAACACCTCGCTCGAGGACGAGCGGAGGAAGATGGGCGGCCAGGAACGCCCGTCGATGGTCATCGTCTGCTCGGGCATCGACGTGGAAAAATACCAGAACAAGTCGGTCTTCGCCTGGCTGCGCGAGGAGTACAATCGCGGCGTCGCCATCGGCGGCCTGTGCACCGGAGCCCATGTGCTGGCGGCCGCCGGCCTGCTCTCCAACAAGCGCTGTGCCATCCATTGGGAAAACCTGCCGGGCTTTTCCGAGGCCTATCCGAAGGCCAACGTCTTCGCCGATCTCTTCGAGGTCGACCAGAACGTCTACACCTGCGCCGGGGGGACAGCGGCGCTCGACATGATGCTGAAGCTGATTGGTGACGATTTCGACGAGAGCCTCGTCAACCGTGTCTGCGAGCAGTTCCTGACCGACCGCGTGCGCAGCCCGACCGACCGCCAGCGTCTGCCGCTGCGCGCCCGGCTCGGCGTGCAGAATTCCAAGGTCCTGTCGATCATCGAACTGATGGAAGGCAACCTGTCCGAGCCGCTGTCGCTGATCGAGATCGCCGACAATGTCGGCCTGTCGCGCCGCCAGATCGAGCGCCTCTTCCAGCAGGAGATGGGTCGCTCCCCGGCGCGCTATTATCTCGAGATCCGTCTTGACCGTGCCCGCCATCTGCTCATCCAGTCGTCGCTGCCGGTGGTCGAGGTGGCGGTTGCCTGCGGCTTCGTCTCGGCGTCGCATTTCTCGAAATGCTACCGCGAGCTCTATGCCCGCTCGCCGCAGCAGGAACGCTCCGACCGCAAGCAACTGATGGCGGCCTGACGCGGGTCGCGACCAATTGCGGAGCGAGCCCGAGGCGACCCCGGACCTTCGCCGGCGATCTCTCCCGCGACTGCGGCATCGTGCCGGACGCCCAAATTCTTGCAACGGTGGGGTGGAAACGCTAAGGGCAGAACCTACTGTTTGCCATGCAGGGTGACTCGCCAGCCCCGGCGGTCAGGCCTGCTTTCGCTTCGGACGCTGTCGCGTCTGGAATCCACGGATCATCGGGCCGCTCGAAGTGCCCTGCTTCCACTGCCTGCAGGGAGCCACAGATGGAGTCGCTATCCGAATGAGCTTGTGGCTGGTGCCCCTGATCCCATTCCTGGCGGCGGTTTTTCCCCCGCTGGTGATCCGCTCGGGTCGCAACATCTGCGCGCTCACGACCGGCCTCGCCACGCTTCTTTCGCTGGCCCTCCTGCTCTCGCACGCGCCGGCGTTCTCCAGGGGCCAGAACATCAAGGCGCAGCACGAGTGGCTGCCGCAGATCGGCCTGTCCTTCTCCTTCTTTGTCGACGGGCTGGGTCTCTTCTTCGCCGCGCTCATTCTCGGCATCGGCCTGCTCATCATCGTCTATGCCCGGTTCTATCTCAGCCGCAACGATCCGATGGGCCGCTTCTATGGCTATCTGTTGCTGTTCCAGGGCGCGATGGTGGGCATCGCGCTGTCCGACAACATCCTGCTGCTGCTGGTGTTCTGGGAACTGACCAGCCTCACCTCCTTTCTGCTGATCGGCTACTGGCGACATCTGCCCGAGGCGCGCCAGGGCGCGCGCATGGCGCTGGTCGTCACCGGCGGCGGAGGGCTGCTGCTGATTGCCGGCATGCTGGTGTTGGGCCATATCGCCGGCTCGTACCAATTGTCGGAGATCCTGCAGCGCGGCGACCTGATCAAGGCATCGCCGCTCTATCTGCCGATGCTGCTGCTGGTGCTCGGCGGCGCCTTCACCAAGTCGGCGCAGTTCCCGTTCCACTTCTGGCTGCCGCATGCGATGGCCGCGCCGACCCCGGTCTCGGCCTATCTGCATTCCGCCACCATGGTGAAGGCCGGCGTCTTTCTCCTCGCGCGGCTCTGGCCGGTGCTCGCCGGCACCGATGCCTGGTTCCTCATCGTCGCGCCGGTCGGGCTGGTCACCATGCTGATCGCCGCCTGGATCGCCATCTTCAAGGACGACCTCAAGGCGCTGCTCGCCTACTCCACCGTCAGCCATCTCGGCCTGATGACCATGCTTCTCGGCTTCGGCACGCCGATGGCGGCGATCGCCGCCGTGTTCCACATGCTCAACCACGCCACTTTCAAGGCGGCGCTCTTCATGGGCGCGGGCATCGTCGATCACGAGACCGGCACGCGCGACATCCGCCGCCTCGGCGGCCTGCTCACCCTGATGCCGATCACCGCGACGCTGATGCTGATCGCCTCGGCCTCGATGGCGGGCATCCCCCTGCTGAACGGCTTCCTGTCCAAGGAAATGATGCTGGAGGAGGCGCTGCACACCTCCTATGCGGGTATTCCGTGGCTGTTCCCGCTGCTGGCCGGCCTCGCGACGCTGTTTTCCGTCGCCTATTCGGCGCGCCTGGCCGTCGG
>JAUYMV010000746.1 GCA_030698645.1 Mesorhizobium sp. | reverse complement strand
GAGCCACGAAATCCGCACGCCGATGAACGGCGTGCTCGGAATGGCGGAGCTGCTCGCGCGGTCCGAACTCGATCCCAAGCAGAAGACGTTCACGGATATCATCGTGAAGTCCGGCAACGCGCTGCTGACCATCATCAACGACATCCTCGACTTCTCGAAGATCGACGCGGGCCAGATGGTTCTCGACCCGGCGCCCTTCAATCTCGGCGAAGCCATCGAGGATGTCGCCACGCTGGTGTCGACGCGCGCCAAGGAGAAGGATCTCGAACTCATCGTGCGGATCCAGCCCGATTTGCCGGAGATGTTCATCGGCGATGTCGGCCGCATCCGCCAGATCATCACCAACCTGCTCGGCAACGCGGTCAAGTTCACCGATTCCGGCCATGTGCTGGTCAACGTGACCGGCGAGGCGGACGGGCAGGAGACCAGGCTCAGCGTCGCCGTGACCGACACCGGGATCGGCATCCCCGCGGACAAGCTGTCCCATGTGTTCGAGAAGTTCAGCCAGGTCGACGCGTCCTCAACGCGGCGGCACGAGGGCACCGGCCTTGGCCTCGCCATCACGTCGCGGCTGATCGACCTGATGAAGGGCGCCATCGAGGTGGCGAGCGAGGAGGGCAAGGGCTCGACCTTCACCGTGACGCTGGCGCTGGAACACTGCGCCGACCAGACGAGGCGCCGCCATGCGCCGCTCGATGTGACCGGTGCGCGCATCCTCATCGTCGACGACAACCCGGTCAACCGGACGATCCTGATGGAGCAGATGAATTCCTGGGCGTTCGACGCCTGCGCGGCCGAGGGCGGCGCCGAGGGGCTCCAGGTTCTCGACGTCACGGCGCGGCACGGATTGAAGGTCGACTGCATCATCCTCGACTACCAGATGCCGGGCATGACAGGCGCGGACGTCGCGCGCATCATCCGCTCGATCCCGGTGGTCGCCGAAACGCCGATCATCATGCTGACGTCCGTCGACCAGTCGTTCTCGAACAAGAGCTACCGCGATCTCGACATCGACGCGCATCTGATCAAGCCCGCCCGCTCGTCGGCGCTTCTCGATGCGCTCGTCACGACGATCCAGCGCCATCGATCGCGGCGGGATCCGGCCATCGAGCATCGCGATGAGGAGACAGCGCCGAAGGCGGAGGCGGTCGCCGCGCCGCGCGTGCCAAGTCGGCCGCCGGCCGCGGCGCGCGCGACCACGGACGGCCACCGCGTCGATATCCTGGTCGCCGAGGACAACGAGGTGAACCAGCTGGTGTTCACGCAGATCCTTGGCGAGACCAGCTACAGTTTCGAGATCGTCGGCAACGGCCGGCTCGCCGTCGAGACATTCCAGTCCATGAACCCCCGCATGATCCTGATGGACGTCTCGATGCCGGAAATGAACGGCCTCGAGGCAACCGCCGCGATCCGCGCGCTCGAGCTGGCGACCGGCGGCCATGTGCCGATCGTCGGCGTCACGGCGCACGCGCTCAAGGGCGACCGCGAGCGTTGCCTGGACGCCGGCATGGACGATTACCTGTCGAAGCCGATCAGCCCGAACGCGCTGCTCACCAAGCTCGAACGCTGGATGGACGAGGCCGCGGCGGGATTGCGCGCCGCCAGCTGACGACAGGCGAAGCGCGCGCTACGATCGCCGGCAGCCGCCGCCGGCCGGTCGCGCGCGGCGATCGCTGTCGATCCGCGGAGCGGGTCCGACCGTCGCGCGTCGCGCCGGTGGATGGAATCCGAACCGACACAGAAGTGTCACGCAACTGTCATCAAGCCCCGCTAAGCCCACTCTCGTCGCCTGAAAGAAGGCGTCGATACGAATTCAAAAACCGAATTCCGAACGGGAGTAGGCTCCAATGAACAAACTCATCCTCTTGGCATCGGCGGCATCTGTCGCGCTTGCCGCATCGGTCGGCATCGCCGCCGCGCGCGACCAGATCAAGATCGTCGGCTCGTCGACGGTGTTCCCCTACAACCAGGCGGTTGCCGAAGAGTTCGCCAACAAGACCGGCAAGCCGGCCCCAGTCGTCGAATCGACCGGCACGGGTGGCGGCTTCAAGGCATTCTGCGGCGGCATCGGCCCGGACTTCGCCGACATCACCGGCGCCTCGCGCTCCATCAAGGAGTCCGAGGTCAAGCTTTGCGCCGACAATGGCGTGACCGACATCACCGAAGCGCTGATCGGCTATGACGGCCTGTCGATCGCGCACGCCTCGAGCGCTCCGGACATGGACCTCACCGAAGAGCAGATCTTCAAGGCGCTCGCCGCCGAACTGCCGGACGGCAAGGGTGGCTTCGTCGCCAACCCGAACAAGACGTGGTCGGATATCGACCCGGCGCTTCCGGCGACCGCGATCATCGCCTTCGGCCCGCCGCCCACGTCTGGCACCCGCGACGCTTTCGTCGAACTCGTCATGCATGACGGCTGCAAGGATCTCGCCGGCATGGCAGATCTCAAGAAGGCCGACGAAAAGAAGTGGAACGAGGTCTGCTCGCGCATGCGTCAGGACGGCCCGTTCGTCGAAGCCGGCGAAAACGACAATCTGATCGTCCAGCGTCTGGAGGCCGACGCGAACACGATCGGCATCTTCGGTTACTCCTTCCTGTACGAGAATTCCGACAAGCTGAAAGCAGTGAAGGTCAACGGCATCGCGCCGAACTTCGACACGATCGCTGACGGCTCCTACCCGGTCGCGCGTCCGCTGTTCTTCTACATCAAGAACGCACATCGCGACGTGATCCCCGGTATGAAGGAATTCCTCGAAGAATACGCTTCGGAAGGTGCACTCGGCTCTGACGGCTATCTGGCCGAGCGTGGCTTGACCCCGCTGTCGGACGAGAAGCGCAAGGAAGTGCAGGACGCTGTCCTGAACGCCAAGAAACTCGGCTCCTGATCTGCCGAAACCTGTCAGCCGCCCGCACAACAGCGCGGGCGGCTGATCCACGCACACGTCTCAGCCAGTCGGGGGTCGCATGGCGCTGTATCTGTTTGTCTTCATGGCGCTTGCAGCCGTGCTCGCCGCCTTTCTCGGCGCCGCTCGCAGCCGGGCGAACCGCAGCAAGGCGACCGTCAAGACACATTCCCGCCCGATCTATCACGGCCTCAACGCCGCCATCTGGACAGGCGTCCCGGCCTTCGTCTTCCTGATCCTCTGGCTGTTCGGACAGAACGGCATCATCGACATGCTCGTGCTGGGGAACTACCCCGGCGCCGACGCAATGAGCGGCCCGCAGAAGGATCTCCTGATCAGCGAAATCCGGCAGGTGGCCAACGGCGCCATCTTCAAGGAACCCACACCGGAGATTCTCGCAGCCGTCGAGCACCTGAAATCCCTGCAGGCGATTGCCACCTGGGCGATGGTCGCCGTGGTCGCGGCTTTCGTTTCGGTCGGCGCATTCCTTGGATTGCGCGTGATCGAGACCCGCTTCGCGGCACGTCACAGCGTCGAACGGGCCGCCACCTGGTTCATGATGTTCTCCTCCCTCGTTGCCATTCTGACGACGTCGGGTATCGTCTTCTCCCTCGTCTACGAGGCCCTGCAGTTCTTCGCCCGCGTACCGGTGACGGAATTCCTGTTCGGCCTCCGCTGGGAGCCGCAGATCGCCATGCGCGCCGACCAGGTTGCCGGGCAGGGCGCATTCGGTATGATACCGGTGCTCTTCGGCACATTCGTCATCTCGATGCTGGCAATGGCGGTTGCCGTGCCGACCGGCATCCTGTCCGCCATCTATCTGACCGAATATTCGAACCAGCGGTTTCGCGCCGTCGTCAAGCCGTTGCTCGAAATCCTGGCCGGCATCCCGACGATCGTCTACGGCTTCTTCGCGGTGCTGACGGTCGCACCACTTGTTCGCACTCTCGGCCTCTCCCTCGGCATCGACGCAGCGCCAAACAGCGCCTTGGCGGCAGGCGCGGTCATGGGCGTGATGCTGATCCCGTTCATCTCGTCGCTGTCCGATGACGCCTTCGCCGCTGTCCCCCGTGCGATTCGGGAGGGATCCTTCGCGCTTGGGGCGACAAAGGGCGAGACGATCCGCAAGGTCCTCCTTCCGGCCGCGCTGCCGGGGATCGTCGGCGGCGTGCTGCTGGCGCTCAGCCGGGCGATCGGCGAAACGATGATCGTCGTGA
>JAUYMV010000737.1 GCA_030698645.1 Mesorhizobium sp. | reverse complement strand
CAGCCCGACGCGCAGAGCCGGCCGAAGACGCTCTTCTCGGCGGCCTTCTCGTCGAGGTGAAAGGGCTGCGGGTCGAATTTCGCCGCGAAGGCCTTGATGGCGTCCGGCTCGAAGCGGTGTGTGCCGAGCACGACCGTCTCGCCGATGCCAAAATACTCGTCGAGCGTCATGCGGCGGCCGCCTCCCGGGTCAGGAACATCCCCGTGTTCTCCAGTTCCAGCACCGTCTCGCCGCGCTGGTTTGTCATCGTGCTCTTCACCGTGACGAAGCCGAGACCCGGCTTGGACTTCGACTCGCGCCTTGCCATGATGGTGCAGTGGCCCGACAGCGTGTCGCCCGCCAGCACCGGCTTCTTCCAGCGGACATATTCGAGGCCGGGCGACCCCTGCGAGGTCGATTCGAGAATGAAGCCGTCGCACATCATGCGCATGAACATGGCGCAGGAATGCCAGCCGGACGCCGACAGGCCGCCGAGAATGCTGGCCTTGCCGGCTTCCTCGTCCAGATGCATCGGCTGGGCATCGAACTCGGACGCGAACTCGATGATCTCGGCGGCCGTGACGATCTTCTCGCCCAGCGTGATCGTGTCTCCGACCTCGAGGTCGTCATAGGCCCATCTGGGTCCGGCCATGAAAGGAATCCCGTTCAATCTTGAACGACATCATGGCCGCATCTCGCCCAAACCGCAATGACCAGGAAGGTCATCGCCTTGGCTCAGGACCCGATTCGAACGCTGCCTGGCGCGGGGACGGGTCCGCGAACGGCACCGTTCAAAGCCAGCCGCGCCGCTTGAAGTAGAGGTAGGGGAGGGCTGCCGACAGCACCATCAGGAGCAGTGCGAAGGGATAGCCCAGCGTCCACTTCAACTCCGGCATCAGGTCGAAATTCATGCCGTAGATCGAGGCGACCAGCGTCGGCGGCAGGAACACGACGGCGGCGACCGAGAAGATCTTGATGATGGCGTTCTGCTCGATGTTGATCATGCCGAGCGTGGCGTCGAGCAGGAAGGTGATCTTATGCGACATGAAGGCGGCATGGTCGCTGAGCGAGGTGATATCGCGCGACAGGGTTTTCACCCGGGCACGGGTGTCCTTGCCGTTCTTCTCGGAGGCGAGCGCGTTGCCGAGAAAGCCGGACAGGCGTTGCAGCGTCATCAGGCTGTCGCGGATATGGGACGTCAGATCTTCCTTGCGGCCGATCGTCTTCAAAAGCGCCTGGAAGTCGCGGTCGCGCTTGGTCGGCTTGATGGCCTTTGTCTGGAAGATGTCGCGCGAAATCTGGTCGACGTCGCGGCCGGCACGCTCCAGCACGTCGGCGAGGCGATCGACGATCGCGTCGAGCAGACCCATCAGGATCGTCTCCGAGGTCGTGCATCCGGTCGCGGCTTTCTGCGCACGCGCGGGAAAGGTCTCGAAGGCGCGCGGCTCGTGATAGCGGATGGTGACGAGGCGCGTCCCGGCCAGCACGAAGGTGACCGGCGACATGAAGGGCGCATCGTCGTCGGTGTGGGCGGGCAGTGTCGCGGTCATGAAGACGGCGCCGTCCTCCACGTAGAGCCGGCTGGAGATCTCGATCTCCTCCATCTCCTCGCGCGTCGGCACATCGATGCCGAGCCAGGTTTCGATCAGATCCTCTTCCGGTGCGGTCGGCTTCAAGAGGTCGACCCAGACGACGGCGTTCGGATCTTCGCCAAGGCCATCGCCGGCGCGCAGGCGATCCTTGTCCACCACGAAGCTTCTGATCATCGCGGGGTGTCCTTCAATGCGGTTCCATGGTCACACGGTTGCGACGCGACGCCAGCCTTGCGGCACCGCCGACGCCGCTTAGACCCGGCTCAGATTGGCGTCAAGCGGCACGGTGTGCAGGATCAGGTATTGAACCGGAACAGCAGCACGTCGCCGTCCTGGACGACATATTCCTTGCCCTCGTCGCGCGCCTTGCCGGCTTCCTTGGCGGCCACCTCGCCGCCAAGCGTGACGAAGTCGTCATAGGCGATGGTCTGGGCGCGGATGAAGCCCTTTTCGAAGTCGGTGTGGATGACGCCGGCGGCCTGCGGGGCCTTGGTGCCCCTGTGGATGGTCCAGGCGCGGGTCTCCTTGGGGCCGACGGTGAAATAGGTGATCAGGTGCAGCAGGTCGTAACCAGCGCGGATGAGCTTATCCAGGCCCGGTTCCTCGAGGCCGAGATCGGCGAGGAATTCCTGCGCCTCCTCGTCTGGAAGCTGCGCCACCTCGGCCTCGATCGCGGCGGAAATGACGACGGTGCGGGCGCCCTGAGCGGCTGCCATCTTCTCGACGGCGGCGGTGTGTTCATTGCCCTTGGCCGCGTCGGCCTCTGAGACGTTGCAGACGTAGAGGACCGGATGCGAGGTGAGCAGGTTGAGGCCCTGGAGGATTTCGAGCTCCTCCGGCGCTAGGGTCTTCAGCAAGATGCGCGCGGGCTTGCCGTCGTTGAGCAGGGCGAGCGCCTGTTCCATGACAGGCAGGATGGTGAGCGCTTCCTTGTCCTTGACGCTGGCGCGCTTGCGAAACTGGACGATGCGGCGTTCGAGGCTGTCGAGGTCGGCCAGCATCAGCTCGGTCTCGACCGTCTCGGCGTCAGCGACGGGATCGATGCGGCCCTCGACATGGGTGATGTCGTCGTCCTCGAAGCAGCGCAGCACGTGGACGACCGCGTCGACCTCCCGGATGTTGGCGAGGAACTGGTTGCCGAGGCCTTCGCCCTTCGATGCGCCGCGCACGAGGCCGGCGATGTCGACGAAGGAGATGCGGGTCGGGATGATCTCCTTCGACTTGCCGGCCGCCGCCAGCTTCTTCAGGCGCGGATCGGGGACAGCGACTTCGCCGGTGTTCGGCTCGATGGTGCAGAACGGATAGTTTGCCGCCTGCGCCTGCGCCGTGCGCGTCAGCGCGTTGAACAATGTCGACTTGCCCACGTTGGGCAGCCCAACGATGCCGCATTTGAAACCCATGGATCTAATCCTGTCAGGAAAGCAGTATTTGGTCAGGGCTATGGGCGAAGGGATCGACGATCGTCAAGCCCTTGCGGCCCTCTGCGACGATCCGCTGGCCGTCCTGGAGGTCTTCGGAGAGGAAATGCGTACAGCCGAGTTCGAGCGCGGAGGCGAGGAGGAGGCAGTCCCACCAGGAGTAGGAAGTCTGGATATGCACGCTGCGTGCGAGAGCGGTCTCCGCGTTCGATATCGGGGCATCACCCAGCCTCGCCATCTCATCTACAATCGAGAACACGACCCGAGCGTCGGCGTACCACGGCTTTTTCAGCAGGACGTTCGTCACCTCGTTGAGGACCTGAAGATTCGTCTGAGCGGCCCTTCTGGACGCGAGGGCACGGAGCCACGTCTCGACGGCCGCTGATTTAGCAGGGAAGCGTTTGTCGTGCAGATAGAGCAGTACGTTGGCATCAACGAAGAATCTATCGCCTTGCATTGCGTTCTTCAGCGTTGGGCATCCTGCCGTTCTCGCTGACATCCCACTTCGGACCGCTCAAGATTCGGTCCAAGGCCTCCAACTGCTCATTTCGGCGCAGCCGAGCGTCGTCTTCGGATCTGGACAGTGCGGCGGATTTGAGAACCTGCGCGATGTAACGTGAGACGCTCAGTCCCGCCTTAGCCGCGTCCACGCGCACCACGTTGTGCAGTTCCTCATCCATCGATATCGTCACGTTCTTCATCACGGTCTCACGAGAACACGAAGTTCGTGTTTTCGTGTAGTCGAAACGGCGCAAAAAGTCAAAAAATTTGCGGGCTACTTGCCGAACAGCTTCTTCAGCATCGCGGCCATCGGGCCGCTCTCGGGCAGCTTGACGGCGGGCTGCGAGGGCCGCGCCTGGCGGATATGGCTCTGGCCCTTCTGCGCCGGCTTCGTGGGATCGGCTGGCGGCCTTGCCGCGCTTGCAGCGCCAGAAGCCGCGCCGCCGGGGTCGCCGCCCTGATCGCCGCCGAGGGCCAGCGTCAGCTTGTTCATGAAGGAATTGTCGTCGCCCTTGGCGAGCAGCCCGGCATGTTCGCCGATGGCGTCGATCAGCGGCTCCAGCCAGATGCGGTCGGATTTTGCGAAGTCGCCGAGCACATAGGAATGCACCAGTTCCTTGACGCCGGGATGGCCGATGCCGATGCGGACGCGGCGATAGTCCTTGCCGACGTGCTGGTCGAGCGAGCGGATGCCGTTGTGGCCGCCGGCGCCGCCGCCTTTCTTGACGCGGACCTTGCCGGGCGCGAGGTCGAGTTCGTCGTAGAAGACCACCAGATCCGCCGGCGTCAGCTTGTAGAAGCGCAGCGCCTCGCCGACCGACTCGCCGGACAGGTTCATGAAGGTCTGCGGCTTGATGAGGATGATCTTTTCGCCGGCCAGCTGGCCCTCGGCGATCAGGCCGCGGAACTTCTTCGTCCAGGGCGAGAAGGAATGGCGGCGGGCAATGGCGTCCGCCGCCATGAAACCGGCATTGTGCCGGTTGCTGGCGTATTGCGCGCCGGGGTTTCCTAGGCCTGCGAAAACAAGCATGGGTCCGCCCGGCGCGATCGGTTACTCGGTCTCGGCTTCGGCGCCGGCTTCCGGCGCTTCGCCTTCGGCCTCCGACTTCATCGCCGACGAGCTTGCGATCGTCGCAATGGTGAAGTCGCGGTCGGAGATCACCGGCTTGACGCCAGCCGGCAGCGTGACCGCCGAGATATGCATCGAATCGCCGATATCGGTGCCGGCGAGATCGACGGTGATGAAGTCGGGAATCGCATGCGCGGGAACCGTGAACTCGACTTCGTGGCGCACCACGTTGAGCGTGCCGCCGCGCTTGATGCCGGGCGACTTCTCTTCGTTGATGAAGTGGACCGGAATCGCCACCGTGACGACCGAATCCTTGCCGATGCGTAGAAAGTCGACATGCATCGGAAAGTCGCGGACCGGGTCGAGCTGGTAGTCCTTCGGCAGCACTTCGAACTTCTTGCCGTCGACGTCGATCGTGGCGATGGTGGTCATGAAGCCGCCGCCGTGGATCTTGTAGAAAAGTTCCTTGTACGGCAACGAAATCGCCAGGGGAGGCTGTTTGTCGCCATAGATGACTGCTGGTACCCTGCCGTTGCGGCGAACTTCACGGGCGGACCCCTTACCGACCTTTTCGCGCGCTTCGGCCTTGAGCTCGTACGTATCGTGGCTCATGGTCGTTCCTTTCGAGAGTGTATGGAGCGCTTCCGGATCGGCTGATTTGACCGGCGCCGGAAACGTCGAAAGCCGCCTTGCGGGGCGGCTGTCATCCGCGTTGCCTCCAAGGGTGTCTACGCGGGTGGCGGCTCTATAGCGGATGGCCGGGTCGAGAGCAATACCGGGCGCAACCCGGTCCGGACTGCGAAAAAAACCCGCCGTCATTGGCGACGGCGGGAGAGTGAGGCTCGGTGGAAGGCTTTCGCCTTCGGATTGGGATCTACAGGCTCCAGGTTTCCCTGGTGCGTCGCCATTCGGCCCAGAATGTTTCGGCCGGTCCGACCAGGTCTTCGCGGCTGAGGCCGACATCGCGCAGGAGGCGGTCGTCGTGCTTGGCGAGCACCGCGCTGAGCGCGGCTCTGCTTGCTTCCAGCACATCGGCTGCAACTGCCGGGCCTGTCGTGGTTGCGTGGGGACGAGTATCAAATGTCGCGGTTGTCATGAGGTTCACAATGTCTGTTGAACCGGAGAGATAGGCATCCGGTTGACATTCGACAAACGAATTGCTGTGATACCAGCCATGATGAAATGGAATAGCTGAACATGGGTCTGCATCTCGACGGAGACCTGTTGCGGACCTTCGTGGCGGTCGCCGAAAGTGGCAACTTCACCCACGCCGCGGCCCGCGTCGGGCGCACGCAATCGGCGATCTCGATGCAGATCAAGCGCCTCGAAGATAGCGTCGGCGAGGCGCTGTTCGCGCGCGGCGCGCGCGGCGTCAGCCTGACGGCGAAGGGCGGGCAGCTTCTCGCCAACGCCCGGCGGATCGTCGCGCTGCTCGACGAGACGGCGGCGCTGCTCGACTCGAACGCGCTGGACGGGCACGTGCGCATCGGCATCCCGGAGGAATATGGCCAATCCATCATCGCGCGGGCGCTGTACGCTTTTTCCAAGCGGCATCCGAATGTCGAGATCACGGTCAGTTTCGGCAAATCGGCGGACAATCTCGCGAGGGTCAAGACCCGCGAACTGGACATCGCCGTCTTCTTCGAGTGGCAGGACTTTTCCGAAGGCGAAATCCTGATGACCGACCCGACCGTCTGGGTCACCTCCGAACAGCATTTCCCGCACGAGCAGACGCCGCTGCCGATCGCGCTCTATGGAGGCTCGGGCTGGTGCCGCGACTTTGCCCTCAAATCGCTGGAGAATCGCGGCATCGACTACCGCATCGCCTATGCCAGCGACACCAGCGGCGGCCTGAAGCTCGCCGTGACGTCGGGCCTTGCCGTGGCGCCGATCTCGCGCAGCAACATCCCGGCGGGTTGCCGGGAACTGACGGCGGCGGACGGTTTCGGCGACATCGATACGTCGCATGTCGTGCTGCATCGCAACCCAAGCGCGCGGGGAGCCGCGGTCGCCGGCATGGCCGAGGCGATCCGCGAAGCCTTCGCGGCGCTGTCGTTCGGCCAGATCGCCCTGGTGGCGTGATCGCAGTCAAAGCTTTCGGTTGAAACTGTCCGGCCCTTCGGCCTATGCTCGGTCATCGGGGGCATGGGTGGACTCCCCGCTGAGGCTTTGGCCCAAGTTCCGCCTTCGCAAACCTTGCGGAGGCCCCGTGCCGACCTTTCCTGCCGCGACCGCGTCACCGAGCGCCGCCGCTCCGTCATTTTCCGAAGCCGTCCGGGTTTTCGGCAGGATCGGACTGCTATCGTTCGGCGGGCCGGCGGGGCAGATCGCGCTGATGCACAGGATTCTCGTCGACGAGAGAAAATGGCTCGACGAGGCGCGCTTCCTGCATGCGCTGAACTACTGCATGCTGCTGCCCGGCCCCGAAGCGATGCAACTGGCGACTTACTCCGGCTGGCTGCTGCACGGCGTGCGCGGCGGGCTGATGGCGGGGCTGCTGTTCGTGTTGCCGGGCGCCGTGGTGATCACGTTGCTGTCGACAGCCTACCTCCTGCTCGGCGACGTCACGCTGGTGCAGGGGCTACTGTTCGGCCTCAAGGCGGCCGTGTTGGCGGTGGTGCTGGAAGCGCTCGTGCGCCTCTCGAAACGGGCGCTGAAGAGCGGCGCGATGGTCGCGGTGGCGATCGCCGCCTTCATCGCCATCGCGTTGCTCAAGTTGCCGTTCCCGGTCATCGTGCTCGGCGCGGCGGCGATCGGCGCACTGTTGCACCTCTCCGGCTATCGCAGCGCCAGCACCGCGGCGCGGGGCGTGGCCGACGCGTCCGAGCCGATCGCCATGCCGGAATGGGCGCGGCCGAGCCTGCGCCGCCTGGCCTCGACGCTTGCCGTCTGGCTGGCGCTCTGGTTCGGACCCTTGATTGCGCTGCATGTCGCGCTCGGCAGCGAGAATGTGTTTGCCAGGGAGGCGTCGTTCTTCTCGGTGATGGCGGCGGTGACGTTCGGCGGCGCCTATGCGGTGCTCGCCTGGGTCGCGCAGCAGGCGGTCGAGATCTATGGCTGGCTCAGGCCCGACGAGATGTTGACCGGGCTCGGACTTGCCGAGACGACGCCGGGGCCGCTGATCCTGGTGCTGGTCTTTGTGGGTTTCCTTGGCGGGGCGCGGCTGTCGGGACTGGAGCCTTTCACCGGCGGGCTTTTCGGCGCGATCGTGACGCTCTGGTTCACCTTCGTGCCGTGTTTCCTGTGGATCTTCGCAGGCGCCCCCTATGTCGAGACGCTGCGCAACGTGCGCTGGCTGGGGTCGGCGCTCGA
The DNA here is from genome assembly GCA_030698645.1 of Mesorhizobium sp. Lineage (GTDB taxonomy): Bacteria > Pseudomonadota > Alphaproteobacteria > Rhizobiales > Rhizobiaceae > Mesorhizobium_A. The sequence continues at coordinate 3,129 of JAUYMV010000737.1, read as the reverse complement.
GGCGGTGACGGCCGCCGTCGTCGGCATCATCGCCAATCTCGCCGTCTGGTTCGCGCTGCATGTGCTGTTTGCGAGCGTCGGGAATTGGGAATTCGGACCGTTCTCCCTGCCGGCGCCGGACGTCTCGACGTTTGACCCGGCCGCCGCGATCATCGCGCTCGCGGCCGGCGTCGCGCTGCTCGGCTTCCATGCCAACATGATCGCGGTGCTGGGCGCCGCGGCGCTGGCGGGGATGCTGATACGGCTGGCGGCGGGGTAGGGCGGCTCAGTCGAACAGGCTCGACACCGATTCCTCGGTTGCCGTGCGCGAGATGGCCTCGCCGATCAGGTCGGCGATGGAGACGACCCGGATGTTGTGCGCGGCCTCGACGCTGGAAGTCGGCTGGATCGAATCGGAGATCACCAGCTCCTTCAGCTTCGACGCGGTGATGCGGGCGACCGCGCCGCCGGACAGCACACCGTGCGTGATGTAGGCGGTGACGCTGGTCGCGCCATTGGCAAGCAGCGCGTCGGCGGCGTTGCACAGCGTGCCGCCCGAATCGACGATGTCGTCGAACAGCAGGCAATCCTTGCCCTCGACGTCGCCGATGATGTTCATGACCTCGGACTCGCCCGGCCGTTCGCGGCGCTTGTCGACGATGGCCAACTGGGCGTCGAGCCGCTTGGCGAGCGCACGCGCGCGGACGACGCCACCGACGTCTGGCGACACGACCATCACGTTCGACAGATTGTAGTTCGCCTTGACGTCGCGCGCCATGACGGGCACCGCGAAGAGATTGTCGGTCGGGATGTCGAAGAAGCCCTGGATCTGCCCGGCATGCAGGTCGAGCGTGAGTACGCGGTCGACGCCGGCCCGGGTGATGAGATTGGCCACCAGCTTGGCCGAGATCGGCGTGCGGCCGGAAGCGCGGCGATCCTGCCGCGCATAGCCGAAATAGGGGACGACGGCGGTGATGCGGCGCGCCGAGGACCGGCGGAACGCATCGATCATGATGAGCAGTTCCATCAGGTGATCGTTTGCCGGGTAGGATGTCGATTGCAGCACGAAGACGTCCTGCCCGCGGACGTTTTCCTGGATCTCGACGAAGATTTCCTGATCGGCGAACCGCCGGACGCTGGCCTTTCCAAGCGAAACGTTGAGGTACCGGGCAACTGATTCCGCCAGTACCCGGTTGGAATTGCCCGCGAACAATTTCATGCATAATCCCCGGCTGAAAGCCATGCTCGGATAGACCGGCCTTTTAGCGGCCCGCGCCGGTATTGCAAGCGGCATCGGTCCCCCGGCCGTGATGTATCCCTAACAAATTGGCGGCTCAGCCGGTCCTGCCGGCTAACCAGAGGGCGAACGCGTCGGCGGTGCGGTCGGCGATCGCCTGCATGGTCGCGTCGGTCACGGCGGTCCAGCCATCGCCTGCGCCCGAGACCTTCTCCTGGCCGGAAAAGCGATGCACCCGGTTGCCGTTGCGGTCCATGACGTCCCAGACATAATAGACCACCGTCGCGCCACCTTCCGGCGAGGTCGAGAAGAAACCCTTGAGGATATGGGTCGCGGTCGGATCGTTGGCGGGAACGATCGCGAAGCGCTTGGACGGCGCGCGGGCGACGAGGCGATCTGACAGCGGGACGGCGGCCTGCGTCGGCGCGCCGATGAGCGGCGCGATCTGCACACGCGCGGACTCGCCGATAGCCGCGACCTGGCCCGCGGCGGGTGACGTCCCCAAGGCTTGAGGAGCGGTCGGAGCAGCGGCGGCGTCGCCTTGCGGGACGGCGCTGGCCGTCGTGGCGTCGGGCGCCGGCAGCGGCGCTGGCGGCGCATTGATCGCCGACGGATCGAGTGTCGCTTCGGTGCTGGTGCACGCGGCGGCCAGGATCGGCGCAAGCAGGGCGAGTGCGGCCGCTAGTCTTCTCATTCTTCCGAATTCCTCCCTGCATACTCGCGCAGCGGAAGCGAAAGCCCCAAAGACACCGGATTCAGCGCACGATCAAGTCGAGATCATGACGCGACAGCGGCTTGGGTTCCGACTCGGTGGTCAGATAGGTGCGTCCGAGCGTCATCGCGGTGTCGGTGTCGGAGTCCATGACGATCATGTGCGCGAACAAGGTCATGTCGGGCGTGATCGGCTCAGGATTGCCGGAATAGAACATCGGCATGTCCATCCACGACGGCGTGAAGCGCGCGCCCTGCGAGTAGCCGCAGGCGTTCAGCCGGTGCCGCGTCAGGCCGTGCGTCTCCATCACGCGGGCATGGGCGTCGAAGACGTCGCCGAACGTCTTGCCGGGAACCATGGTCTTCTCGACGGCGAGCAGGGCGTCGCGCGCGGCGTCGAAGAGCTCCTGGTGGCGCTTCGACACCTTGCCGACCAGCACGGTGCGCATCATGGCGGCATGGTAGTGGTGGAACACGCCGGCCCATTCGAGCGTCAGCTGGTCGTTCTTGGTGAGCTTGCGGCGACCCGCCTTGTAGCGGCAGAGAAGGGCGTCGCTGCCCGAGCCGATGATGAACTCATTGGCCGGATAGTCGCCGCCGCCGGCGAAGATCGCGCCCTGCATGGCAGCGAGGATGGCGCCTTCGTCGGCGCCCTGCTTGATGAGCTTCAGCGCCGCATCGAGGGCGTCGTCGGCAAGGGCCGCCGCCTTCGTCGTCTTGGCGATCTCGGCCGGGCTCTTAACCACGCGCAGGCGCGGGATGATCGGCGAGGCGTCGGTGATCTTGGCGAAGGTCTGCAACTGCTCGTCGAGCCGCCGCCCGTTGAAGGCGGTGAGGCCGTGCGTGTCGTATTCGACGCCGATATTGGCGCCGAGCAGGCCGATGTCGTTCAGGAGATTGCGCAGGTCGAGCGCCGGGTTGGCGTTGTCGCGGTCGGTCCACAGCACGACGTTGTCGATGATCGAGGTGTGCTTGGCCTGTCTGAGGTCGGCCGAGCGCGTCAGCAGCACCATCGACCCGTCGGCCTTGACCACCAGGCACTGGAAGAAACAGAAGCCGAAGGTGTCGTAGCCGGTCAGCCAGTACATGCTCTCCTGGGCGAACAGCAGCATGGCGTCGAGCTTGCGGTCGGCCATCTCGATGATCAGGCGATCTCGCCTGGCGTCAAACTCCGTGCGTTCGAAATGCAGCGCCATCATTTG
>JAUYMV010000719.1 GCA_030698645.1 Mesorhizobium sp. | reverse complement strand
GCGATCTTGCGCAGGATCCGGCGCATGATTTTTCCCGAGCGGGTCTTGGGCAGGCCGGGGGAGAACTGGATCTTGTCCGGCGAGGCGATGGCGCCGATTTCCTTGCGGACGAAGGCGACGAGCTCCTTGCGCAGTTCGTCGGAGGGTTCCACGCCCTGCATCAGCGTCACATAGCAATAGATGCCCTGGCCCTTGATGTCGTGCGGATAGCCGACGACGGCGGCTTCCGACACCTTGTCGTGGGCGACCAGCGCGGATTCGACCTCGGCCGTGCCCATGCGGTGGCCCGACACGTTGATGACGTCGTCGACGCGGCCGGTGATCCAGTAATAGCCGTCCTCGTCGCGCCGGCAGCCGTCGCCGGTGAAATACTTGCCCTTGTAGGTCGTGAAATAGGTCTGGATGAAGCGCTCGTGGTCGCCGTAGACGGTGCGCATCTGGCCGGGCCAGGAATCGGTGATGCAGAGATTGCCGTCGGTGGCGCCCTCCAGCACCTTGCCCTCCCCGTCGACCAGCTGCGGCTGCACGCCGAAGAAGGGCCTTGTCGCCGAACCGGGCTTCAGGTCGGTCGCGCCCGGCAGCGGCGTGATCAGGATGCCGCCCGTCTCGGTCTGCCACCAGGTGTCGACGATCGGCACCTTGCCGTTGCCGACGACGTTGAAATACCACTCCCAGGCTTCCGGATTGATCGGCTCGCCGACCGAACCCAGCACGCGCAGGCTCTTGCGCGAGGTCTTCGTCACATGGCTGTCGCCGCCGCCCATGAGAGCGCGCAGCGCGGTGGGCGCCGTGTAGAAGATGTTGACCTTGTGCTTGTCGATGACCTCCCAGAAGCGCGACTGGGAGGGATAGTTGGGCACGCCCTCGAACATCAGCGTCGTCGCGCCGTTGGCGAGCGGCCCATAGACGATGTAGCTGTGGCCGGTCACCCAGCCGACATCGGCCGTGCACCAGTAGATGTCGCCGTCATGGTAGTCGAAGACATATTGGTGCGTCATCGACGCGAAGACGAGATAGCCGCCGGTGGTGTGCAGCACGCCCTTCGGCTTGCCGGTCGAACCGGACGTGTAGAGGATGAAAAGCGGATCCTCCGCCTTCATCTTCTCCGGCTTGCAGTCGCCCTTCACGTCGAGAATCTCGTCGTGGTACCAGAGGTCGCGGTGGTTCGCCCAGCCGATCTTGCCGCCGGTGCGGCGCACCACCAGCACGTTCTTGACCATGACGAAGTTCTTCGCCGCGATGTCGATCGCCTTGTCGGTGTTTTCCTTCAAGGGGATCGTCTTGCCGCCACGCAACCCCTCGTCCGCCGTGATGACGAAGGTGGATTCACAGTCGATGATGCGGCCGGCCAGCGCGTCGGGCGAGAAGCCGCCGAAGACGATCGAATGGATCGCGCCGATGCGCGTGCAGGCGAGCATCGCATAGGCCGCCTCCGGGATCATCGGCATGTAGATGGTGACGCGGTCGCCTCGTCTGACGCCGTGCTTCTTCATCACGTTGGCCATGCGGCAGACGCGGTCGTAGAGCTCGTTGTAGGTGATCTTCTTGTCGTCGTAGGGATTGTCGCCTTCCCAGATGATCGCCGTCTGGTTGCCGCGCTTCTTCAAGTGCCGGTCGATGCAATTGTACGAGACGTTGGTCTGCCCGTCCTCGAACCATTTGATCGCCACCTTGCCGGTGAACGAGGTGTTCTTGACCTTGGTGTAGGGCTTGAACCAGTCGATCCGCTTGCCGTGCTTGCCCCAGAACCTGTCCGGATTCTTCACGCTCTCCGCATACCATTTGAGATAGGTCTCGTTGTCGATCAGCGCGTTCGCTTTCCACGCCGGCTGGACCTTGTGAACGTGTGCGTCGGACATGTCTTCCTCCCCAGGGAACGCAACCGCCGGCTTCGACGCCGGCGGCATCGCGGCAGACGCCACGAATTCGCGCCTAGTATTAGCAATTCCGCCGCGCCGACAACATCAGACCTTCGACTCGCGTGGCGGGATGACGCAGCGCCGCCCGCCCGTCTGCAAGCAGCCACCGGGAATTGCTGCTA
>JAUYMV010000610.1 GCA_030698645.1 Mesorhizobium sp. | reverse complement strand
GCTTGGCCCGTCGCCGGCAAGCTTGATCAGGTCGTCTCCGGCCCGGATCGAGCGGTGGCTGCGCCTGGTGAAAACATAGCCCGCCTGCGGCGCGAAGACCTCCGTCGCGCTGTCTTCCTCGCCCGGCGAATGCACGATGGTGGCCACCCGCTGTCCCTTGGTCACCCGGTCGCCCGGCTTCACGTCGAACAGGATCGCGCCCGCGCGCGGCGCCTGGATCAGCTCGGTGTTCTCGATCGGCGAGACCAGTCCCCCGAACGCCGCCGGCGGCGCGACGGACGTATCCTCGACCACCCCGCGCGCCACGAGCACCCGGTAGAGCCCCTCGCCGTCGCCTTCCGCAAAGCCGCGCTCGACGTCGTGGATGCCGCGATACTCGACGGTGGTCACCACGCGCCGGTCGAGCCGCGCCTTGTCGGCCGGCGCTTTCAGCCAGGGGTGCAGCGACGCCTCGTCGAAGGACGATCCCGACGCGCCGTCCCACAGGATCACCGCCGCGACGCCCATGGCGGACGCAACGTCGGCCATCGCCGGCCAAAGCACGCCCGGCACGTAGAGATAGGCGACGCCCTCGTCGTCGCAGTGCAGGTCGAGCACGATGTCGTGCCCCATCGAGAGCTGGATCAGCCGCTCCTTCAGCCGGCGGTCTGCGGTCGCCTTGCGGCCGCTCTTCAGCGTCGAGGCGTCTGGCGTATCGAGCAGCGGAAAGTCGCGGTTGAAATTGGTCCGCGTGCCGAGATGGAAGCGGCCCTGCAATTCGCCGAAATGATACTGCGCCCGGCCGACCGGGTTGGCCGCCGGCACCAGCGTGATGTCGCCCCGGATGCGGCCCTCGGCCTCCGCCTTGCGCAGCTTCGGCATCAGCTGGTCGATGGCGACGACGCCGGGCAACTCGCCGGCATGCAGCGCCGCCTGCAGATAGGCCGTCGGCGCTTCGCTCGACGAGCCGGCGAAACGGTAGACGGGGAATTCATAGGCGACGCCCTCGGTGTCGCCGGCAATTGTCTCGATCGTCTTCTTCATGGAATGCGGTCCCGCTGTGATCGGCGGACTATGCGCGAACGGCTCCCGGCCGACAACCGACCACGCGGCCGGCGTCGTTGGAGCAGGCGGCCGCGCCGGACCATGGGGGTCTACGAGCTTGTCGATCCGGAGACTCCCGTAATTGGCGAGGGAAGCCGGGCCCTCGCGGCCGTCTTCCCGGAGGCCGAAGGCCATCCGGGATCCAGAGTTGGCCGGACGCAAACCTGGTGCAGTGGCCAACCTGCTTCGTACAGCTGTGGATTCCGGATGCCCTTCGGGCTCCGGAATGACGAACTTGGTGCCCGCCGGGTCTAGGATAGCGAACGTCCAAAGCCTTGGGGCGGGTCTAACGCGTCGGACCCTGCGGGGCCAGTTGCCCGGTGCCGCTGGAACAAGCGCCGGCGGCGCGTGCCGGCTTTGCCGGTGGCGCGCGAGATCGTAGATTGGCGGGGATTTCCCGGGGAGGACCGTCATGACCGATCAGATCGCCAAGGCCCGCGCCTTCCACGCCCTTCACGTCAAGGGCGACCCTGTCGTACTCTTCAACATCTGGGATCCGGGCACGGCGAATATCGTCGCCGGCGCGGGCGCAAAGGCGCTTGCCACCGGCAGTTCTCCCGTCGCCTCCGCGTTCGGTTTTCCCGATGGCGAACAGATCCCGCTCGACCTCGCGCTCGACAACATAAGCCGCATCGCAGCCAGCGTCGACCTGCCGCTGTCGGTCGACCTCGAGGGCGGCTATGGCGAAGCGCCCGAGATCGTCGCGGACACCGTCTCGCGGGCGCTCGCGGCCGGCGCTATCGGCTTCAACTTCGAGGACCAGATCGTCGGCACCGTCAACCTGCACGACACCGCCGTGCAGGCAAGACGTGTCGCGGCCGCCGTCGCCGCCGTCAAAGCCTCCGGCATCCCCGCCTTCGTCAACGCCCGCACCGACCTCTTCCTCAAGGCCGCGCGGGACCGGCACGACGACGCGCTGGTCGATCAGGCGGTGGCGCGCGCGAAGGCCTATGCAGATGCCGGCGCCGACGGCTTCTTCGCGCCCGGCCTCGCCGACGAACGCCTGATCGGCCGGCTGGTCGAGGCCGTCGCGCTGCCGTTCAACATCATCGCCCTGCCCGGCGTGCCGCCCAAGGCGACGCTCGCCGCGGCGGGCGTCGCGCGGATTTCCTACGGCCCGGTTCCGTGGCGTCGGATGGCCGCATGGCTGGAGGCCGAGGCGCGCGCGGCGATCGCGGGGTAGCCCGGTTCGCCGCTGGCATGCCTCAGCGGTGCCGGTCGAGGAATCTCTCCACCTCGTCCGGCTTCATGCTCCTGATGTCGTCGTCGCTAGCCCCCGCCTGGCGCAGCGCGGCGCGCTGGGCGCGCGTGATCATGAACGGGACGGAGGCGACGGTCGGACCCGCCCGCTCCGCCGCCTTCGCGTCAACGCCGTCCACATCGTCCGCGTCGCGGGGATCTTCCATCCCCATTCGGTAGACGCCATCGATGCGCCCGGCAAGCGCCGCCGGGCCTGCCGCGGGCCCGGCTCAGGCGCGGCCGAGACCCATGCGCTCAAGCAGGCGGTCCTTGATCACGAACTGATGGTAGAGCGCGGCCGCGATGTGCAGCGCCACCAGCCCGACCGTCGCCCAGGCGAAAAACCCGTGCGGACCGCGCGGCTGGAAATCCTCGAACCGCGGCAGCGCGCCCGTCTCCGACCCGAACAGGATGTCGCCGGCGCCGGACAGTGCGATCGTCGCGATCCCGCTGCCGGCGAGCAGGATGATGACGAGGTAGAAGGCGTAGTGCACGCCGTGCGCGGCGAGCGACTGCCAGCGCGGCGTTTGCGCCGTATCGGCGGGACGCCGGTCGGCCAAGACCCACCAGAGGATGCGCAGCACGGTCAGGGCGAGCACGGCGACGCCGGTCACCGCGTGGAAGCGCAGGATGTTCACGGCCGCCGCCTCGCCGGATGCGGCTTCGGCGGCGAGGCCGGAGCCGATCATCGCGACGAGCGCGAATGCGGTAATCCAGTGCATCGCGCGGGCCACCGCGCCGTAACGGGTCTTGTCGCTCTTCCAGGCCATGACTTGCTCCTTGCATCGCAGTGTCGATTGCAGTTACATAGCATACGATGCATTTGGATAGCAAGCTATGTTTTACGACCGATTCCGCTCCACCGGCTATATGAGCAACTGGGCGGCCAGGCTTCTTGCGCGCGCGATCGACCATCGGCTGAAACCGATCGGCATGTCGTCCGGCTACATGCCGGTGATGTTCGCGCTCGCGCATGGCGACGCGCTGTCGCAGCGCGCCCTGACCGAATTCGCGGCGATCGAGCAGCCGACCATGGCGGCGACCCTTGCCCGCATGGAGCGCGACGGACTGGTCGTCCGCCGTCCCGACCCGAACGACCGGCGCGCCTGGCTCTACACGCTGAGTGACGACGGAAAGGCGAAGAGCGTGAAGGTGCGCGAGGCGGGGCAGGCGATCAACGAGGCGGCCCTGAGCGGCCTCTCGCAGGACGAGCGCGACGCATTCCTCGCCGCGCTCGCAAAGGTGGTCGCCAATCTCGAGACCTATCTCGAGGAGACGAGGTCGGGCAGCACCTAGGACAGTCCCTCGGTCTGCCCCGGCCCGATCATACGGCGTCGCGCAAACCCGGTTCGGCAAGCGCAACCAATGGCGGTATCACGCGGTTTCGACCACTCTGCTTCGCCACATATAGCGACCGGTCCGCATCGGCAATCAACGTGTTGAGGTCCACCGCCGGTCCAAGCTCACCGGACGCAACACCAAAGCTAACCGTCACATGTCTGAGACCGCCGGGAGGCCGGTGCGGAATGCCCTTGGCGGCGATTGCGCGCCGTGTGCGCTCGGCCACGGCAATTGCTTCGGACATCCCGATACCGGGCAGCACGGTGACGAACTCTTCGCCGCCGAACCGGAAAACCCGATCCTCGGCGCCGCGCGCTTCCGAGACGAGCACGCCGGCAACCCGGCGGATGCAATCATCTCCCGCCAGGTGCCCGAAAGTATCGTTGTAGGACTTGAAGTGGTCGATATCCGCCATCACGATGGAGACGAGGTCGGTCTGGCCCCTCTTCATCGTCCGTTCCACCCATTGCAGCATTGCCCTGCGATTGCCGAGCCCGGTCATTGGGTCGATAATGGACAACTCCTCGAACAGTGACGCGCGCAGCCGGTCGCGCACCGAACGCAGCCAGTTTTGCCGTTCGAGCATTTCCAGGTTGTGTACCGCGGGCAGGGCAAACCCGGCAAAAACAATGGGCAGAAAAACCGACGCGAACTTGGATTCGATCGGCATCGTATCGACGCTCCACGCCGTCAGCCCCTCCAGCGCCACGAGGGCAATCGCTGTGACGACCGCATAAGGAAAGCGCGGACGCACCGCAACGACCGCGATCATCATCAGAAACAGGATTCCGAGATGGTAATTCTCACGCAGCGGATCGTTGCTGGCCGCGACGATGATCAGCACGGCCAAGGACATCGTCACTGCGATGACAACTGTCAGGGATTCCCGCACCCATAGGGGCGGATCGCGGGAGTCTATCCAGTAGGCAAGCGCGACAACGCCTGTAATCAGGCCGAACCGCAGCACAAATGCCAGCCACAAGACGTCCGGCACGCAGAAATAGTCGAGCACGATGAGCGAACACATCAGGAGCGTCGCTATGATCTTGTTGCGCTGTGACATGCGCACGCGCGCCGATCCGGTTTCCTCTTCGCACTGTGCTTCCAGCGGTCCTGGGAACCGCAGCAAGATGCCCTTCTTGTCGAGAGCTTGGTCGATGAGCGCCAGTTTGAGTTCGGCGTCCTTGCTGTCGGTTGTCGTGATCAAATCTCTCTCGCAGCAAACAGGGAGGCGATCACGCACCGTACCCGTGCCGCAATAAGCAATCGTAAACCGAATAGCTCAGAGTTTCACCCGCGCTGGGGCTGCACCAGCCTGGCCCTAGGCCAGATGCGCCACGGAGCGATCACCGCTGCTGCGGCGATCGCGGCGCGCCCGGCCAGGCGAGGCCTAGAACAGCCCCTCGATCTGGCCCATCTCGTTGAGGAAGATCTTCTCCGACGACGGCGTGCGCGGCAGGCCGGGCATGGTCATCACCTCGCCGCAGATCACCACCACGAAGCCCGCGCCCGCCGACAGCCGCACTTCGCGGATCGGCACGGTATGGCCGGTCGGCGCGCCGCGCAGGTTCGGGTCGGTCGAGAACGAATACTGCGTCTTCGCCATGCACACCGGCAGGTGCCCGTAGCCGGCGTCCTCCCAGGCCTTCAGCTGGTCGCGCACGCTCTTGTCGGCGATCGCTTCCGAGCCGCGATAGATGCGCTTGACGATCGTGTCGATCTTGTCGAACAGCTTCATCTCGTCGGGATAGAGCGGCGAGAACTGCGAGGCGCCGCTCTCGGCGATCTGCACCACCTTGTTGGCGAGTTCCTCGATGCCGGCGGAGCCGAGCGCCCAGTGCTTGCACAGGATCGCCTCCGACCCCTGCGCCGCGACATAGTCCTTCATCGCCTGGATTTCGGCGTCGGTGTCGGTGGTGAAATGGTTCATGGCGACCACCACCGGCACGCCGAACTGCTTCACGTTCTCGATGTGGCGGCCGAGATTGGCGCAGCCCTTCTTGACCGCCTCGACGTTCTCCTGGCCGAGATCGTCCTTCTTGACGCCGCCATTCATTTTCATGGCGCGCACGGTCGCGACGATGACGGCCGCGGCCGGCTTCAGCCCCGCCTTGCGGCACTTGATGTCGAAGAATTTCTCGGCGCCCAGATCCGCGCCGAAGCCGGCCTCGGTCACGACATAGTCGGCGAGCTTCAGCGCCGTCGTCGTCGCCACCACCGAGTTGCAGCCATGCGCGATGTTGGCGAACGGGCCGCCATGCACGAAGGCCGGGTTGTTCTCCAGCGTCTGCACCAGGTTCGGCTGCATCGCATCCTTGAGCAGCACGGTCATCGCGCCGTCGGCCTTCAGGTCGCGCGCATAGACCGGGCTCTTGTCGCGGCGATAGGCGACGATGATGTCGCCGAGACGCTTCTCGAGGTCCTTGAGGTCGGTCGCCAG
>JAUYMV010000716.1 GCA_030698645.1 Mesorhizobium sp. | reverse complement strand
TGTTCAAGTGGCGGCCAGTGCCGAGCTGGAATCGTTAGCCGGAGAAGATTCGGCGCGGGTGCGATTGTCACGCGCCGTTAAAAGTTGTTAACTTTCTTGGCCTGGGGGGCGACCTTTCTCCCGTTTTCATCGAACTGTCATGGGACAACGGTAACGGCATCGCAGGCGTCGAATGGCGTCAGTCTAACGGAGAATAAAATGTTCAAGATCACAGGGAAGATCCTTGCCTTCACCGCTGCGACCCTGATGGTGTCGACGGCGTTTTCATCTGCGCAGAGCATGGATGAACTGGTCGCCGCCGCCAAGGCGGAAGGCCAGTTGACCACGATCGCCCTGCCGCACGACTGGTGCGGCTATGGCGGCGTCATCGCCGGCTTCAAGGCGAAGTATCCGGAAATCACGGTCAACGAGTTGAACCCGGACGCGGGCTCCGCGGACGAGATCGAAGCGATCAAGGCCAACAAGGACAACAAGGGCCCGCAGGCGCCGGACGTGATCGACGTCGGACTGGCTTTCGGTCCCTCGGCGAAGGCGGAAGGGCTGGTCCAGCCTTACAAAGTGTCGACCTGGGATTCGATTCCGGAAGGCGCCAAGGATGCCGAGGGCTACTGGTACGGCGACTACTACGGCGTCATGTCGCTGATCGTGAACAAGGACCTCGTGCCGAACACGCCGGCCGACTGGTCTGATCTGCTGAAGCCGGAATACAAGGGCCAGGTGGCTCTCGCCGGCGATCCGCGCGCGTCCAACCAGGCGATCCTCGGCGTACTCGCAGCCGGCCTGGCCGGCGGTGCAAAGGCCGGCAAGGAAGCAGGCGAGAAGGGTCTCGAATTCTTCGCCGAACTGAACAAGGCCGGCAATTTCGTTCCGGTCATCGGCAAGGCCGGCACGCTGGCGCAGGGCGCGACCCCGATCATCGTGATGTGGGACTACAATGCGCTCGCCGCCAAGGACACGCTGGCCGGCAATCCGCCGGTCGAGGTCGTCGTTCCGAAGTCCGGTGTGCTCGCCGGCGTCTACGTGCAGGCGATCAGCGCCTACGCGCCGCATCCGAACGCCGCCAAGCTGTGGATGGAGTATCTCTACTCCGACGAAGGCCAGCTCGGCTGGCTGAAGGGCTACTGCCACCCGATCCGCTTCAACGACATGGTGAAGCGCGGCGTGGTTCCGCAGGACCTGCTCGACAAGCTGCCGCCGGCAGCCTCCTATGAGGCCGCATACTTCCCGACGCTGGACGAGGTCAACGAAAACAAGACCGCCGTCACCGCCGGCTGGGATTCGGTCGTGGGCGCCAACGTCCAGTAACAACCGACCAGAACGCCCGCTCCGCGACCGCGGGGCGGGCTTTTCCTTCGCACAGCAACCGCAGGTTCCGCATGTCGGCCGATGCCACTGCAGCCACAGCCCGGACACGGCTGAAATTGCCGCTCAACTGGCTCGGGGTGGCCCCGTTCCTGCTCTTCGCGCTGCTGTTTCTCATTCTGCCCACGATGAACATCGTGGTTGGCGCGTTCCGCAATCCGGCCGGCGAATTCACGCTGGCGAACATCCGCGGCCTGTTCACGCCATCGATCATGGCGGCCTACTGGATTTCCATCAAGATCAGCCTGGCGTCCGCGCTTCTCGGGTGCATGATCGGATTCTCGGTCGCCGCGGCGGTGACGCTCGGCAACCTGCCGGGCTGGATCCGCTCGCCGCTGCTGACCTTTTCCGGCGTCGCGTCGAACTTCGCCGGCGTGCCGCTGGCCTTCGCGTTCCTCGCGACGATTGGTCCGATCGGACTTGTCACCGTGTTCCTGCGCACGCAACTCGGCATCGATCTACGCTCGCTCGGCTTCAACCTCCTGTCCTTCTGGGGGCTGACGCTTACCTATCTGTTCTTCCAGATTCCGCTGATGATCCTGATCATCACGCCGGCGCTCGACGGGCTGAAGCGGGAGTGGCGCGAAGCCGCCAGCATTCTCGGCGCGAGCGGCAGGCAGTACTGGACCATGGTGGCTTTGCCGATCCTGTTTCCGTCACTGCTCGGCACACTCGCCCTCCTCTTCGCCAACGCGTTCGGCGCCGTCGCGACCGCGATCGCGCTGACCGGCTCGTCGCTGAACATCGTTCCGATCCTGCTCTTCGCGCAGATCCGGGGCGACGTGCTCGGCGACCCGCATCTGGGCTATGCGCTCGCCTTCGGCATGATCGTCATCACCGGCATCGCCAACACCATCTACATCTGGCTGCGCGCCCGCTCGGAACGGTGGCTGAAATGAAGCGCTTCTGGGCATGGCTGGCGCTTGCCGTCGGCCTGATCTACTTCCTGCTGCCGCTGCTAGGCATGACCGAATTCTCGCTCAAGATGCGGCGCGGCGAGTATTCCTTCGACGCCTATGCGCGCGTGCTGGCCGATGTGCGCTTCCAGGAGACGTTCGGCTATTCCGTCCTGATGGCGGTCGCCACCATCATCTTCGGCGTGCTGCTGATCGTGCCGACGGCGTACTGGGTGCGCCTCAAGCTCCCCTGGCTCAGGCCCTATATCGAGTTCATCACGCTCTTGCCGCTGGTCATCCCGGCGATCGTCATCGTGTTCGGCTATATCCGGCTCTACAACACGTCGAGCTGGCTGCCGCTGACGGGTTCCGCAACGGGAACCAACATTTTGCTCATGTTCGGCTATGCGACGCTGGCGCTGCCCTACATGTACCGCGCGGTCGACACCGGCCTGCGCACGATCGACGTGGCGACGCTGACCGAGGCGGCCCAGTCGCTCGGCGCCGGCTGG
>JAUYMV010000702.1 GCA_030698645.1 Mesorhizobium sp. | reverse complement strand
GCGCAAACGGCATCCCGCGCCACGGCGTTGGATGCCATGACTTCGCTCTCCGGCCAAATGTTCACTATCTGTTCCTATAGATTCCGAACCCTGACGAAAGAGTCAAGCGGAGTCATGGGGAATTTATTCCTGCTGCCGGACCGCTTTCAGGGTTGCCTGACGCAACATGGTCGCCAAGTGACGCAAAGGGTTCAATCCGCCCGAAAAAAAACCTATATGGCGGGCTGAAGGACACACATGGCCCGCACCTACAATACCCGCGCCTGGCGCGACCAGCATTCGCCCTCCATCGAAGAGATGGAGATTCTGGCGTTGGAAGCGTACGCCCATCTGCCGGAAGAATTCCGCAAACTGACCGGCGAGATCGTCATCCAGTTGGCGGAATTTCCCGAAGAGGAGATCATGGACGATCTCTCGCTGGAGACGCCGTTCGACCTGCTCGGCCTGTTCGAGGGGCGCGGCATCGCCGAGCGCTGGAACCCGGCGACCGGCGAGGGGCCGAACCGTGTCACGCTCTACCGCCGCGCCATCATCGACTACTGGGCCGAGAACGACGAGACGCTGGGCGATATCGTCACGCATGTGCTGATCCACGAGATCGGCCACCATTTCGGCCTTTCCGACGAGGACATGGAAAAGATCGAGGAAAGCGTGGACTGATGCGCAGGCGGCCCGCCGCGCGCATCCTGCTCGTCGATCCCTGGGCTGCGAGGACGGGCGCGGACCGTGGAGATCAGTAATCGGAGAGCTTGATGCCGGGCTCGTAGTCGACGCCCTCGACCTCCTTGAACACGGCCTGGCCGCAGCGCATCGTCTTGGTCTCGGGATCGAAGGCGTAGCTGGGTGCGCCGTGCAGGAGCCAGCCCTTGTTCAGCGCCGCCGTTACCTTGTGGCAGAAGCTCGAATCGTCGGGCCCAGTAAGAAAGCGGTAGAGTTTCATCCTATGCGTCCCCGAGATTGCCCGCTTTCGCCAGCAGCCGCTCCGCCTGCGCCAGATGCAGCCGTTCGGTCATGCGTCCGTCGATGGTGAGCACGCCCTTGGCGGCATTTTCCGGCGCCGCGAAGGCGGCGTTGGCCGGTGCGATCTGGTCGGGATGAATCAGCGTCTTGCCGTCGAACCCCATGCCGGCGCCCTCCTCGCATTCGCGCGAAAAGACCTCGAGGTCGCGGAAATTGTTGGCCACGCCGTCGAGCACGTCGATGCCGCCGGCCTTGGCCGCCAGCACCATGTGCATCAGCCAGGGCGTCAGAAAACGCCGGTCCTGCGTCATGCGCACGCCGGTTTCCTTGACGAGGTCGTTGGTGCCCGCGACGAGGCAGGCGAGGCGGGCGCCCGGATCGCGGCCAAGCTCGGCGATGGCACCGATGTTTAGCAACGCCTTCGGCGTCTCGATCATCGCCCAGAGCCAGAGCGCGGGATGGGCGTCCTCGTCGTCCATTGTGTCGTTGGCCTCGAGGATGTCACGCGGCGTCTCGACCTTGGGCAGAAGGATGCCGTCCGGATGGCAAGCGCGCGCAGCGAGGAGGTCTTCATGCCCCCATTCGCTGGACAGCGCATTGACGCGGATGATCAGCTCGCCGGGACCGCCGGTCGAGCCGCTTGCCCTGCGTTCGGCGAAAAACGCCTGCAGCGCCTCTCGGGCGGCGAACTTGGCGTCGGGCGCGACGGCGTCCTCGAGGTCGATGATTGCCGCGTCGCAGGCAAGTCCCGGGAGCTTCGCCAGCGCCTTGGCATTGGACGCGGGAACGTAGAGGACGGAGCGGCGGGGACGATAAGGGCGTTCGATCATGGGCGCCTACATGACTCGCGGCGTTATCCGACGCAAGAGGCCTCCACGTGCTGGCGCAACAGGCGCTTGTCGCCAGACCCTTGCCGTGCCAAGGCCACGCGCGTTTGCTGCACGCGAAACGAAGTGGCGGAATAGCATGAAGCAGTTCGACATCGTCATCATCGGCGGCGCCATCGTCGGCAGCTCGGTCGCCTGGGGCCTGCGCGAGGCGGGCTTCGCCGGCTCGATCGCGCTCGTCGAACGCGACCCGCAATTCGCGCATGCGGCGACGACGCTGTCCTGCGCCTCGATCCGCCAGCAATTCTCGATCCCGGAAAACATCCGCCTGTCGCAGTTCACCCTCGGCCTGTTCCGCCGGCTAAAGGAGGAATTCGGCGCCGATGCCGACATTTCGTTCCGCGAGAACGGCTACCTGATCCTCGCCGGGCCCGACGGTGTGCCGATCCTGCGGCAGAACCATGCCGTTCAGATGGAAGCGGGTGCCGACATCGTGCTGGAGGATTCCGCGCAATTGGAGCGCCGCTTCCCGTGGATGTCCGCCGAAGGCATCGCGGCCGGCGCATTCGGGCGGAGCGGCGAGGGCTGGTTCGATTCGCATGCCTATCTGCAGCTCTTCCGCCGCGCGCTCAGGACACGCGACGTGACCTTCCTGACCGCCGACGTCACCGGCATCGCGCGCAATGCCGGCAAGGTGGCTTCCGTCACGCTCGATGATGGCGAGACGATCGGCGCCGGCACGATCGTCAATGCCGCCGGCACCAATGCGGGAAAGGTCGCGGCCATGGCCGGCATCGTGCTCCCCGTGGAACCGCGCAAACGCAGCGTCTTCGTGTTCGAGGCGCGCGACCGGTTCGCCGACATGCCGCTGATCGTCGATCCGAGCGGCATCTATGTGCGGCCCGAGGGCGCGGTCTACATCACCGGCGGCGCCGAACCCTATGCGACGGACGCGGCCGCGGATCCGGACGACTTCGAACCGGACTGGGCGCTGTTCGAGGAGACGATCTGGCCGGTGCTGGCGACACGCATTCCGGCCTTCGAGGCGATCAAGGCGACGCGCGCCTGGGCCGGCCACTACGACTACAATACGCTCGACCAGAACGCGGTGATCGGCCGCCACCCGGAGGTCGACAACTTCATCTTCGCCAACGGGTTCTCCGGCCACGGGCTGCAGCAGGCGCCGGCGGTCGGCCGCGCGGTCGCCGAACTCGTCGTGCACGGGGAATACCGGACGATCGACTGCTCGGTGTTCGGCTATGAACGGATCGCCGAAGGTCGGCCTTACCGCGAACTGAACGTCATCTGACCGACCGCCGAAGCGCGCCTGGCCGATACGGAGAATGGAAGAGCCGCCCTTGGCCGCGCTTAGGCTTTGCCTTGGGCAAGGAGACCGTATAAGCACCTGCCGACAGGATTTCAGCCGCACGGGGCGCGATACCGATGGACAAATTCACCAAACTGACCGGCGTCGCGGCGCCGATGCCGATCGTCAATGTCGACACCGACATGATCATTCCGAAGGATTACCTGAAGACCATCAAGCGTACGGGGCTCGCCTCCGGCCTGTTCGCCGAAATGCGCTTCAACGACGACGGGTCGGAAAACCCGGACTTCGTGCTCAACAAGCCGGCCTACCGAAAGGCGCAGATTCTCGTCGCGGGCGACAATTTCGGCTGCGGTTCGTCGCGCGAACACGCGCCATGGGCACTGCTCGACTTCGGCATCCGCTGCGTGATTTCGACGTCGTTCGCCGATATATTCTACAACAACTGCTTCAAGAACGGCATCCTGCCAATCACGGTCAGCCCGGAAGATCTCGACAAGCTGATGGACGATGCCTCGCGCGGTTCCAACGCGACGCTGACCGTCGATCTCGAGAGCAAGGAAATCCGCGGGCCGGACGGCGGCATGATCAAGTTCGACCTCGACGACTTCAAGCGCCACTGCCTTCTCAACGGGCTCGACGACATCGGCCTGACGATGGAGAAGTCGGCGTCGATCGCCAGCTTCGAGAAGAAGAACGCCGCGTCGCGCCCCTGGGCGTGAGCTGACGATGAAGCCGTTCGTTCCCAAGCGTTTCGAATCCTATGCGTTCGGATTGCTGCTCTCCGGCATGATGTCTTTCATCGTCTCCGGGCTCTCGACGGCGATGGCGGCGGGCCTGAACGCCGCGTTTCCCCTGCTCTGGCTATCCGCCTGGCTGCCGTCATGGGCGGTGGCGTTTCCCGCCGTTCTCGTCGTCGCGCCGCTGGTGCGCCGCATCCTCGCCCGCATCGTGATCGCCGGCTGACAGGCCGCCCGTTTTCATGCCACCTTGGGAAAGGTGGCCATCGTCGGGAGGTTTGAATGACACGCTATCTCATGGCTGCGGCGCTCGGTCTTGCGCTCGCCGCGCAGACGACGATCGTCCGCGCACAGGACTCGGAGCCCGAGACGATCCCGTTCGAGGGCGGCGCCTTCGCCATCACCGAGACGCCGGAGATGGACAAGACATTGTCCTTCGACGGGCAATTGCTCGCCCGCAACTATTATGTCTCGCTCGACCGGATCATCTTACTCGGCGACACCAACGTCGCGCTGTTCTGGGTCGGGGAAGGCGGAAATGCCTGCGGCCCCGCCATGCTCATCGCCTGGAGGAACGGCGGCTCGATGGATTCCGATATCGTCGGCGAGGACGATTGCGGCGCGCCGCCGGCTTCCGCCACGTCGGACACGCTGTATTTC
>JAUYMV010000688.1 GCA_030698645.1 Mesorhizobium sp. | reverse complement strand
GGAAATCATCGAGCTGCAGAAGAAGGGGTTTCAGCGGGTCAAGATCGACGGCGCCTTCTACGAGATCGCCGACGCGCCGGTGCTGGACAAGAAATACAAGCACGACATCGACGTCGTGGTCGACCGCATCGTGGTGCGCGGCGACCTTGGCGCGCGGCTGGCCGATTCCATCGAGACGAGCCTGCGTCTCGCCGACGGGCTGGCGATCGCCGAATTCGCCGACAGGCCGCTGCCCGACGACGAGACCAAGGCGGATTCCGCCAACAAGTCGGCCAACGAGACGCATGAGCGCATGCTGTTCTCGGAAAAATTCGCCTGCCCGGTCTCCGGCTTCACCATTCCGGAAATCGAGCCGCGCCTGTTCTCCTTCAACAATCCGTTCGGCGCCTGCCCGACCTGCGACGGTCTCGGCAGCCAGCGCGCCATCGATCCCAACCTCGTCATCCCGGACGAGGATCTGACGCTGAAATCCGGCGCCGTCGCGCCCTGGGCGCGCTCCACCTCGCCCTATTACACGCAGACGCTGGAGGCGCTCGGCGCCGTCTACGGCTTCACGGTGAAAAGCCGCTGGCGCGAATTGTCCGACGAGGCGAAGAACGCCATCCTGATGGGCACCGGCAGCCGCCAGATCGTCTTTTCCTATGACGACGGCATGCGCGCCTACAAGACGACGAAAACCTTCGAGGGCGTCATCCCGAACCTGCAGCGGCGCTGGAAGGAGACGGATTCCGCCTGGAGCCGCGAGGACATCGAGCGCTACATGGCCGCGACCCCCTGCCCGGCCTGCAACGGCTACCGCCTCAAGCCCGAGACGCTCGCCGTCAAGATCGACGGGCTGCACATCGGCCAGGTCTCCGAACAGTCGATCCGCAAGGCCGCCGCCTGGTTCGAGACCCTGCCGGCCCGCCTCACCGACAAGCAGAACGAGATCGCCTTCCGTATCCTGAAGGAAATCCGCGAGCGGCTGCGCTTTTTGAACGATGTCGGCCTCGACTACCTGACGCTCGCGCGCAATTCCGGCACGCTGTCCGGCGGCGAGAGCCAGCGCATCCGCCTCGCCAGCCAGATCGGCTCCGGCCTGACCGGCGTCCTCTACGTGCTCGACGAGCCTTCGATCGGCCTGCACCAGCGCGACAATGCCCGCCTGTTGGAAACGCTCAAGCACCTGCGCGATCTCGGCAACACGGTCATCGTCGTCGAGCATGACGAGGACGCCATATTGCAAGCCGACTACGTCATCGACATGGGCCCTGCCGCCGGCATCCATGGCGGCGAGATCATCGCCGAGGGCACGCCGGCGCAAGTCATGGCGAACCCGAAATCGCTGACCGGCCGCTATCTCTCCGGCGACCTCGAAGTCGCGGTACCCTCCGAACGCCGCGCGGTCAAGAAGAACAAGCGGATCAAGATCGTCGGCGCGCGCGGCAACAATCTGAAGGACGTCACCGCGGAGATCCCGCTCGGCACGTTCACCTGCGTCACCGGCGTCTCCGGCGGCGGCAAGTCGACGCTCTTGATCGAGACGCTCTTCAAATCCGCCTCGCGCCGCATCATGGGCAGCCGCGAGCACCCGGCCGAGCACGACCGCATCGAGGGGCTCGAATTCCTCGACAAGGTCATCGACATCGACCAGTCGCCCATCGGCCGCACCCCGCGCTCCAACCCCGCCACCTACACCGGCGCCTTCACGCCGATCCGCGACTGGTTCTCAGGGCTCCCCGAAGCCAAGGCGCGCGGCTACCAGCCCGGCCGCTTCTCCTTCAACGTCAAGGGCGGCCGCTGCGAGGCCTGCCAGGGCGACGGCGTGATCAAGATCGAGATGCACTTCCTGCCCGACGTCTACGTCACCTGCGACGTCTGCCACGGCAAGCGCTACAACCGCGAGACGCTCGACGTCACCTTCAAGGGCAAGTCGATCGCCGACGTGCTCGACATGACCGTCGAGGAAGGCGCCGAATTCTTCGCCGCCGTGCCCGCCGTGCGCGACAAGCTGGAGACGCTGGCCAAGGTGGGCTTGGGCTACATCCATGTCGGCCAGCAGGCCAACACGCTGTCCGGCGGCGAGGCGCAGCGCATCAAGCTCGCCAAGGAACTCTCGCGCAAGGCGACCGGCAAGACGCTCTACATCCTCGACGAACCCACCACCGGCCTGCACTTCCACGACGTCGCAAAACTCCTCGAAGTCCTCCACGAACTGGTCGACCAGGGCAACACCGTGGTGGTCATCGAGCACAATCTCGAAGTCATCAAGACCGCCGACTGGGTGCTGGACCTCGGCCCCGAAGGCGGCGACGGCGGCGGGGAGCTTGTGGCGCAGGGAAGGCCGGAGGACATCGCGGCGGAAAAGCGGAGCTATACGGGGCAGTTTCTGAAGGAACTGCTGGCGCGGCGCCCGGGAGGCAAGCGGGAGGCGGCGGAGTAGGATGGGCGACCTCGTCGACCGGATACGTGAGCGTATCGAGGCCGGCAGGTTCAGGGTTTCCGACCATGCCCAGGGACGATTGGACGAACGGGGTATCCTCCTATCGGACATTCTGGCAAGCGTGGTATCGTGGACGATCGTGGAAACCTATCCCACTGGACGGATGACCCCCGATGCAGTCCATGCCGTGCTCGTCACGGTCTATCTGCCCGACAAGGACAAATGGGATGAGCACTCCACAACCCGACGCAAGGCGTGAACTGGTGACGAAGCTCGTTGAGGAAAATGGCTACGTCGCCAAGATTATCGTCGAACTCGTCTATGAGCCCGACGACCACACCGGCTGGGGTCCCTACCTCTCCGCCGCAGACGCTCTTAAGCTCGACGAAGTCCGCCAGGCGCTTCGGCGCGGCGACATCGCAGGCGCGGCGCGGCACGGGGAAGTGTTCGAGTTGACGAAGGTGGCGTGAGGGGCGGCGAGCTGGTGGCTCAGGGGCGGCCCGAGGACATCGCGGCGGAGAAGCGGGGCTATACGGGGCAATTTCTGAAGGAGTTGCTGGCGCGGCGGCCGGGGGCAAGAGGGAGGCGGCGGAGTAGCCTTCTCGCCGCTTGCAGTGCACACAACCATCCGGCGCGATGTCATCCTCGGGCTTGACCCGAGGATCTATGCCCGGCGACTATTTGGCCACAGCGTTGACGAAGGCTGCCGATCGACCTGACAGGCACGAGTACGATGACCGCACCACAACCCGCCGCAAGGCGTGAACAGGTGACTCGGCTCGTCGAGAAGAAGGCTATGTCGCCAAGGTTCCGGTCGAACTCATCTCCACCGACCACGCTCTCAAGCTCGACGAAGTACGCCAAGCGCCGCGCCGCAACGACATCAGCGCCGCAGCGTCACACGTCGAAGTGTTTGAGCTGACGAACGTGTCTTTAATTGACTTGCGGCGGAGTTGCTCGGAGTGTACTGCGGCCGAGATGTGTGGCTACATATAGCCGCTATTGAGGGAACTGCTGTAGCGGCCTTGACGGAGGTAGCGCGCGCGGGGGAGTAGTAGTTCAATCGTAAATCAATACGACAACGATTCCCATGATAGCGAGAAACGCGGAACTCAGAACCATATGAACAATCAGTGCCGCGTAGAAAATTTCCGACCGTGTTTGACCTGTCTTTTCAGAGAACAATGGCTGGAATGCCACCCTACCGAGCCAAAAGAAATATATCCGACTTGCCGCTGCAATTAAAAATGCGGCGGCCGCAAATACTACAACTTCTGAGTCCAGTGGAAGTTGTATCCAGCGAATTGCAAAAAGAGAGAAAGCAAATGACCATATCCACTCAGCCCAAGTCAGGCAGAACATTCTTGAGACACATTCGGACAATTTGATAGAATTACTCATACGTCTGATTGCTACATGCGCGGCAATACCCGATATAACAAGACTTACTATGTTGAAGCTAAGAAATACAAATCCGACCGTCGCAAAGCCGGCGAATACGTTCAAACCGTCCTTTGAGATTTTTTCGTAAATAATATCCTCATGATATATACCAAAGTATAGAATCATCGGAAAGATAAATGCCATACTAGAGACCGTGCTGTTTATTATCAATATTCCAATTGAATCGTTGATGGATAATTTATAGTGCTGATAGAAATTTCTCGGATTCCATACAATCGATTCTATGTAGTCCAGCCATAAATTCAAAGACTCGCTCACAGACTTGAGCATCCTTCTCACCTATAAACCAAGCGCGACATAGCCTTGAAGGCTACCGTATTGCGAGATAGCACATCTTCCTTGGAAAAATAAGTCTTCGCGTAAGTGCTAAAGTGACAGGAAACTGCTGCGGACAGCCGCGCAGGGCATTGATGCACCTAGACGGAGTAAGTCACTGCGCAGATAGAACATACTGGACCGGCGGAGAGGAGACGTCTGACGTTCGGACCAACTTCGAGGCCAACTCAGCGATGAATGTACGCAAGCACTGCATCCGTTTCAAGGAAGCAACCCTCGTCTTCGATGATCCTCTGCACCTAACCTATAGGAACGCACCGAAGCCGGCGAGTACCGCTGGCAGACCATCGGACAGATTTTCGGCATCGTCATAATCGTCGTTGCCCACACCACCGAGCAGATCGGCGAACCTGATGAAACGATCCGCATCATCTCCGCCCGCCGCGCAGCCTGACGACACGATCGACACCAGCGACATTGCTGAGTTTGCAGACGCGCAGGGGTCCGGCTCGGTGCGCGGCCGGTTCTACCGCCCGATCAAGCAGCAGATCACCGCCCGCGTCGATGCGGACGTTCTTACCTGGCTCAAGGCCGATGGCCGGGGCTACCAGACGCGCCTGAACACGATCCTGCGGAGCGCCATGGAGCGGGATCGGGAGGGGCGCACGCGCTGATGGGCAAGGCTTCCCCTTACCCCACCGCCTTCGCCACCATCTCCGGAAACTTCCCGATCACCTTCACATAGGCCACCGCGAAATCCGGCGGGCTCACCCGCGCCTGCTCCCAGTCGCGCAGTGTGCCGACCGGCACACGGAAACGACCGGCGAACTCGGTCTGCGACAGGCCGAGCGCGGTGCGCGTGGTGCGGATCAGCCGCGCGCGCTGGCCGCGGTCCAGCGCTTCGGCGGTCGCGTCGAAGTCCTCGACGTCGGACGGATCAGCCGGCAGCGCGATAGGCTCTTTCTTCACGATCATTGCTCCTTCTCACCGACATGTATCGCGGAGCCCCGCCCCGCCAGACGAAGACGCCGGTGAACAGCCTTCGCTCGACCAGGCCAATCACCTTGAACCGCTCCTCGCCGTCGATCGCGCGGATCGACGGCACGATCAGGTGATTCCCGTCCTCGAAAATCCGGTCGCCGAAGGCGAGCGACAGATTGTGCTTAGTTCGGTTGGCAGCGTCCTTGGCAGGGTCGAACCTGTCCTGCGACATTGGGCAGCCTATACGGATTTTCCGTATACTAACGGCAAGCGCCCCAGTCTGTCAAATGGAGCCGATACGGTCCCGGACCGCCGCAGACACGCAAGCGGTCATCCGCCGTTCGCAAGATCGTCGTGGGAAGTTCGTCACCTCTACCGATACGGCGACCGGCAATACCGTCTTGGCCCGTGATGGGGCTGAAAGGTGTCCGAGCGCACATCGTAGGAACGGTAGCGCCAGGCGCACCAGTCTTCATGCGCACCCGTCCGCACGCGATAGGTCCGCACCACCGGCGCGTGCATTGGCCTTTGCGCCTTGTAGATCGGGATGGGATAGCCGCACAGAGAATGCGGGCAGCTCGGCACGGTGCGCTGGCGGTAATGGCGCTCTGGCTCCATCGACGGGTGTTCCCCCCACCGGGCCACCGGATGGGAACCGTGGTAGATCAGATCGGTGGCCGGATCGTATTGCCATTCGCCCGCCCTCGCCGCCGATGTGAGCGACGCCGCCAGGACCATCGCGGCAAGAACCGCGAGCCATCCAGCTCTCGACATATCACCCTCCCTCGATCGCATCGGCGAACGCAAGTCCATCACCACACCGGCGAGCGACAGGCGCGGCGCGGTCCGTGATAGGGCTGATAGGTATCCGACCGCACATCGTACGACCGGTAGCGCGCGGCGCACCAGTCGGCATGCGCCCAGAAGCCCGCGCGGTCGCGCACCACATGCACCACCGGCCGGCTGGTGTCGTAGATCGGCACCGGATATCCGGTCAGCTTCTGCGGATAGGCCGGGATGTGGTTCGGGTGATGGCTGTAGTAGTAGCCGGGTCCGGTGCCCAGCCACGGATCCTGGTGGTACCAGGGCACGTGGGGTGCCTGCACGACGGTCACCACCCGTTGATGATGACGATGATGATGTTGATAGTGCCGGTCCCCGGCGGTCGCCGGCGCCGTGAGGACGACGACAGCCAGCGTACTTCCTGCAATGACGGTTCTCAGCATCTCGACCTCCCGCGACGACACGATACAAGAAGCAACCGCCGCCGCGCCGCCATGTTCCGCGCGATCGTCGCGCAGCCCTAACGAACGATGAACGCGCGCCTTGCCTTCGCCCCGCAAGGGGGAAAGCAAGGCGCGCCCCGTGCATCGATTCCCGCGCCCTCCCCCGCCAACCCCTTCTTTCCATTCACCATTCACAATTCACCATTCACCACTTATCCACCTGCGCCTTACCTGCGACACACTGCGTCCGTGAAAGGAGGGCGCGGTGCACGCAGCGCAAGACGACATGCCGGACCGTTCGAGACTGAGGCACATCGTCGTGATGCTTCTGTCCATGGCGCTCCTGTGCGAGCGCGCGGCTGCCTTCTCCCATCCGGTGCGATGTCTCGTGTTCCGGCTGCTCAGCCACGCCGAGATTGCCGCGCTCAGCCTGTTCGAAGTCCCGGCCGACGGGATAGACGCCTCGCCTGACGAGCCGGTCCACGTCGAGCCCGAAGAACTGATCGCGCTCGCGGCGCGCCTGCGCGTGATCGCGATCCTGCTGGCGCGGGCTTTCCTGTCCGGAGACGAAACCTGCACGGCCAAAGGCGCGGTTCAGCGCCCGATCGGGCGCGCTCCATCCGGTCCCGCGCGCGATCACCCGTCCGCCCCGTATCACGATACGTCCTGATCCTGGCCACCCCTGTCAGCAGCCTTGCCGTTCCGGGTGGACAAACGCTTCCTGCCCGCGCACGGTCGCGCGCGTTCTTGACTGAGAGCAGGTGCCCAACAGGACCGCCATGGTCGGGCCTGTCCCGACCATCTGCTGGCGTGCCAGGACGTGGCGTTCGCTTCGAGGCGCGGCAGATGCTCGGCACAAGGCCGAGCATGACGAACGCGTGTGGGGAGGTGTCAGCAGACCGCCGCTTCCGGGTGGACAACCGCACTGCGCCCGCGTCATTTTGCGCGCAGCATGACTCGGGGAGCAAGACCATGACCACATCGGGAACCATCCGCGCCGGCATGGGCGGCTGGACCTTCGAGCCGTGGGAAGGCACGTTCTATCCGGATAAACTGTCGAAGAAGAGACAGCTCGAATTCGCCTCGCGCGCGGTGCCGACCATCGAGGTCAACGGCACCTATTACTCCGGCTTCACGCCGGCCACCTACGCCAAGTGGAACGCCGAGACGCCGGACGATTTCGTCTTCTCCATCAAGGGCAACCGCTTCGTCACCAACCGCAAGGTCTTGGCCGAGGCCGGGGAGTCGATGAAGAAGTTCTTTGCCCAGGGGCTGGAGGAACTCGGGCCGAAGCTCGGGCCGCTGGTCTGGCAGTTCGCGCCGACCAAAAAGTTCGAGCCGGAGGATTTCGAGGGTTTTCTGAAACTCCTGCCGGAGACGCATCAGGGAACAAGACTGCGCCATGCGCTGGAGGTGCGCCATGCTTCCTTCGCCGTGGCGGAATTCGTCGCGCTGGCGAAAAAATACAACGCCGCGATCTGCTACGCGCATCACCACGACTATCCCGAGTTCGCCGATCTCACCGCCGACTTCGTCTATGCCCGCCTGCAGAAAGGCGAGGACGACGTGCCGACCGCCTACAAGCCGAAGCAGATGAAGGAATGGGCCGCGCGGGCAAGGCTGTGGGCGGCGGGCGGCCAGCCAGAGGACCTGCCCTTGGCCGACCCCTCGCACAAGCCGAAGAACCGGCCACGCGATGTCTTCGTCTACTTCATCCACGAGGGCAAGATCCGCGCGCCGCACGCCGCGATCGCCTTCATGCAGGCGGTCGGCTGAGGCTTAGCCCTTCCAGGGCGTCGGGTGGTTGTCGATGCGCATCTGGAAGATGACGTCGGTCGGCGAGCAGAGGCCCTGGCCCTTGACCTTCGCCAGCC